>NZ_JBSVWF010000049.1:0-49695 GCF_054071635.1 Pseudomonas sp. SDO52101_S400
GGAACGACCGGCCGCGCTGACCGAGCGCGAAGCGCCGATCTACTTCCGCCTGGACTTCTTCATTTAATTTTTGCCCGCTTTGAGATTCTGATATGAACTTCCGCCACCTGGCCTTCCTGGCCAGGCAGCCTTCTGCTGCCTATGAAAAACGCGATCACTTCTGGGGTATGCCCAAACGTGGGCTGGCGTTCCTGCTGGCCAACGTCATGTTCTGGCAGCCAATGTGGGCGCAGGCGGACGGTATCGTGGTCAGCGCGCCCGGCACCACGCTCGACCGGGCCGGCAACGGCGTGCCCATCATCAACATCGCTACGCCCAACGCCAGCGGCTTGTCGCATAACCAGTTCCACGATTACAACGTGGATGCCCAAGGCGTCATCCTCAACAACGCGACCGGTCGTACTCAGCTGACGCAGATGGGCGGGATCATTCTCGGTAACCCGAACCTGCGCGCAGCGGCTGCGCAAACCATCCTCAATGAAGTCAACGGCGGCAGTCCGAGCCAGTTGCGCGGTTACACCGAAGTGGCAGGGCAGTCGGCGCGTGTGATCGTGGCCAACCCGTACGGCATCAGCTGTAACGGGTGCGGCTTCATCAACACGCCGCGTGTGACCTTGACCACCGGCAAACCGGTGCTGGATGGTGCGGGACGTCTGGATCGTTTTCAGGTCGATCAGGGCAGAATCTCCATCGATGGCAAAGGTCTGGATGCCAGCGCTGTCGACAGTTTTGAAATCATCACCCGCAGTGCGCAAATCAACGCGCAGATTCACGCCAGGCGCCTGAACATCACCACCGGTCGCAACGATGTAAACGCCGACACGCTCAACGCCACTGCGCGGGCCGACGATGGCAGCGCCAAACCGCAACTGGCAATCGACTCCTCGGCACTCGGCGGGATGTATGCCGGGGCGATCAAACTGGTGGGTACCGAGGCGGGTGTCGGCGTGAAACTGGCGGGCGAACTGGCGGCCAGCGCAGGCGATATCCAGATCGACGCCAATGGCCAACTGACGATGGCCAAAGTCACGGCCAGCAACGCGGTCGACATCAAAGCCAAGAGTCTCGAAGCGCAGCAGGCCGTTTACGCGGGCACTCAACTGGCCGTGCAGACCGCGCAGGATCTGGTGAACCAGCAAAGTCTGGCCGCCAGGGACAGCGTTCGCCTGACCAGCGGCGGCACGTTGACCAACGCCGGCGTGATCGAAGCCGGGGTGAACGCGGACAACAGCCGTAACAGCACGGGTGATGTCGCCATCAACAGCGGCGCAGTGAGCAACCGTGGCAGCGTATTGGCCAGCCGCTCCCTGAGTGCGGGGGCTGCCGGTGTGTTCGATAACCAGAACGGTATCGTCCAGGCCAAAAACGTCACGCTGAGCGCCACTCGCCTGGTCAACCAAGGGTCTGACGCGCGCATTTACGGCGAGACCAGCCTGGCGTTCAACGTTCCGGCCATCGTCAACCTCAGCGGCTTGATCCGCTTCGCCGATGGCCAGGCAGCAACACTTTCCGTCGACACTCTGGACAACCGCAAGGGCCGTATCGAAATCGCCGGCGGCAGCTTGAAACTCAATGCGCGGGCGCTGCATAACGACGACGGCAAAATCATTGCCGGACGTCTGGATATCGATACCCGACAACTCGACAACGCTGGCGGTCTGATTGCTGCCAGCCAGAACGAAACCAAAGTCGTCGCCCGCGACCGTCTCGACAACGGCAAAGGCAAGATCCAGGCAAAGACCGACCTCGTTGTGTCGGGCGCCGAGTTGTTCAATCAGGGCGGCACATTGGCGGCCGACTCGATCCGGATCACCGGCACCCGGCTGGATAACAGCGACAAAGGGGTCATCAGTGCCGAAAACGGCAAGGTTGACCTGACACTGGATCAGGACCTCGATAACCACGATGGCAAGGTTCAGGCCTCGGATCGATTGAACGTCGCGGCCCAGAGCATCGACAACCGTAATGCCAGCCTGACCGGCAAAACCCTTGAGGTCACCAGTCGCGGCAAACTCGACAATACCCAGGGCACGATTTCATCCGATGCCAGCGTGCTGGCCAGCGAAGACCTGGACAACACCCAAGGCCTGATTCAGGGCAATACGACCCTGAACCTGACCGCACGCGATCTGGACAACACCAACGGCCAACTGCTCGGCGGTGTTGTCGACGCGACGCTGGACAATCTCACCCGCAATGACAACGGCACGGTCAGCGCCGAAACCGGCAAGCTCACGCTGGTCGTCAACAAGCACCTGAACAATGCCTTGGGCCGACTGCAAGCCAGTCAAGGTGACGTGGATGTTCACGCCGGCAGTGTCGACAACCGCAAAGGTGTGGTGGCTGCTCAACAATTGCTGTTGGTCGCTCGGGATGGCCATATCGACAACCGTGGCGGGCGGGTGATCGGCGATCGCCTCAACCTGCAAGCCGCCAGCCTCGATAACGGCGAGGGCGGTCTGCTGGCGGCGGGTGTTGACGGCGCCCGGTTGATTCTCAAGCACGCTGTTGCCGGTCAGTCGCAACTGCTCAATCAAAAGGGCCGGATCCAGAGCGACGCCGACCTCTACATTGAAAGCGACACGGTCGACAACAGTGCCGGTGTCCTGCTCGGCAAAACCATCGAAGTCAACGCCACACAGCTGAACAACAGCGACAAGGGCGGCATCGTCGGCACGGGCGGTGATATTGCGCTGAACATCGCCGGTGTTTTCAAGAACGTCACGGGTGTAGTCGACGCCGGCGAGCAACATCTGATGCTCGAGCAACTGGTCGAACTCGACAACCGCGGCGGCACGTTGCGCGGTAAACGTCTGGACATCGCCAGTACGTCCATCGACAACCGCGATGCGGGTCAGATCGTTGCCGGTAGCGATGGCCTGAAAATCGTCGGTAGCACCCTGCTGAACCAGCAGGGTGTGATCCTCGCCAATGGCAGCCACGCAGAACTGGCACTGGGCACCGGCAGCCTGCAGAACCAGGGCGGTACGCTGCAGGCCGACACCCTGAACATTACCAGCGCCGACCTCGACAACAGCGCAGTCGATGGCAAGGCCGGATTGATTTCCAGCCTGCTGGGCGATTTGCAACTGACGGTGACACGCCTGACCAACCATGCCGGCAAGCTCTTCGGCAAGGATCAGGTCATTTTCAAGGGCACCAGCCTGGATAACGCGGGTGGCGAGATCAGCGGCAATCGCCTGGGGCTGGAAGCGGTCAGTCAGATTCTCAATCAGGGCGGTCTGATCGAGTCCACGACGGATCTGCAACTGACCGGCGGCCAACTGAACAACAGCGCTGGCGGGCAGATTCGCGCACTGGGCGGCGCCTCCAGCAAGCTCAAACTGAACGGCAACCTGAACAACCAGAACGGCGTCATCGAGATCGGCAGCCAGGATCTGGAACTGGCCGGCGCCCAGCTCAACAACCTCAGCGGCAGCGTTCGTCACGCTGCAAAAGGGCTGTTCGATCTGGACCTGACCAACCTGAACGGCTCTCAAGGCAGCCTCACCGGTCTGGGCAACGGCGTCTGGGATATCGCGTCGGTCAATGGCGTGGGCACCTGGCAACTGAATGGCGGCCTGACCTATACCAGCGCGCAGGATTTGAACCTCAATGTCGGAGATCGCATCGCCAGTACTTCGGCACTCAAGCTCAACGTCGCAAGTCTGAATAACGCCGGTGAACTGGCCACTGACGGCGACCTTACGCTGACCCTCGGCGGCAACCTGATCAACAGCGGGCGTGTGTCCGCTAAACAGAAACTCGTTATCGACGCCAATGACCTGATTCAGCAGGACGGTCGCCTGGTCAGCGGTGGTGACACCGAGCTGACCCTGCGCGGCACTCTCGACAACCTGGGTCGACTGATTGCCAACCAGAACCTCACGGTCTCCGCTGCACGGATCGACAACAAAGGCACGCTGGGCGCACAAGGTAATCTTCTCTTCACTGCCACCAACGGCATCAGCAACGGCCCTGACACTCTGTTGTTCAGCGGCGGAACAATGGAGCTGCACGGCAACAGCCTGAGCAACTACTACGGCGATATCTACAGTCGCGGCAAACTGACCTTCAACGCCGTGGGCGGCGGTCGGGCGTCGTCGTTCAGCAACCTGTCGGGCACCCTCGAAGGCGAAGGTGATATCGACATCAATGCCGTTTCGTTTGAAAACGCCAAGGCTGAATTCGAAATGACCTCGGGGCAGTCGTCCGGCAGCCTGAGTTGGGTCTGTGCTCAGCACTGCGGCGGCGGTGACGGCTGGAAACGCGGTTACATCACCATCAACACCGAGTTCAACGACAAGGTCCTGAAGGACTCGCGCGCGGCACGATTTGTCGCTGGCAACAACCTGACCATTCACGCCAATAACGTCGAAAACCGCTACAGCCTGCTGGCCGCGAACGGCGATCTGACCGTGACGGCCGACAACCTGCTGAACCAAGGTGCAGTGTCGCGCTCGGGCCATCGGGTGGTGAAGATCGGTACTCCAGGGCACATCGACAACAGCCTCTGGGACAAGATGGAGTTCATCGATATCCCGGCGTTCAACGCCGCGACTGCAGCGGGCAACTTCGACGAGGAACGCTTCAACGAGTTGGTCAGCCGCTCCAGCGACTCGCGGTTTGCGCAGACCAGCGACGTCACCACCTGGGATGAAAACGGCAACAACGTTTACTCGGCGGTGCTTCAGGCCGGTGGCAAGGTCAAACTGGACGTCGCTCACAGCATCCAGAACGGCACGCTCTACGACAACACCTACGATCAACTGACCGGCAAGCTTTCCAGCGACCAGACGACGTCGGTCGGCGGCATCAACATCAACCTGGGCAAGCACAGCACCGACGCCAGCGCCCAGGCGCCAAAAGATGTCACCCGGATCGAGCGTATCGACGCCGATGGCGTGAAGCAGATCAGCTTCGTGCCTGTCGATTTCAAGGGCGTGCCGTTTGCCGCGGTCGATCCGACGGCGTCTTCGACGTTCCGTCTGCCGAAAGGCCCCTACGGCTTGTTCGTGCAGAGCTCGAATCCGCAGAGCCATTACCTGATCGAAACCAACCCGGAGCTGACCCAGTCCGCACCGTTCATGAGTTCCGATTACCTGCTGGGCAAGCTCAACTTCAGCGCCGATGAAGCGGCTCGCCGCCTTGGCGATGGCCGCTACGAGACGCGACTGATCAGCGATGCGGTGATGGCCCAGACCGGTCAGCGCTTCCTCGCTGGTGGTTTGAAAAACGACTACGAACAGTTCCGTTATCTGATGGATAACGCGCTCGCCAGCAAGAACGAGCTGAACCTGTCCGTGGGCGTGAGCCTGACGTCCGAGCAAGTTGCGGCACTGACCCACGACATCGTGTGGATGGAAGAGCGCATCGTCGACGGCCAGAAAGTGCTGGTGCCGGTGCTGTATCTGGCCCAGGCCGAGTCCCGCAATGTGCGGGGTGGCAGTCTGATTCAGGGTCGCGATCTTGAGATGATTGCGGGTAACGATCTGGTCAACGTCGGTACGTTGCAGGCCACCAAGGATCTGTCGGTCACTGCCAAAGGCAGCCTCTATCAGGGTGGCCTGGTCGAGGCCAACGAGCGCTTGACGCTGCTCGCCACCGACAGCATCCGCAATGCGCTGGCCGGTGAAATCCGTGGCAATCAGGTCAGCCTCACCAGCCTCAAGGGCGACATCGTCAACGATCGCACCGCGGTCGCCGTACGCGACGGTAATGGCATGCGCACCCTGGTCGACGACGGCGGCAACATCAGCGCTCGCGACACGCTGACCATCAAATCGGCCCGCGACCTCGTCAACTCGTCGTCCATCAGCAGCGGCGGCGACGCCAGCCTGAGCGCTACCCGCGACATCAACCTGTTGGCGACGCGCAACGAAAGCGAACTGCACGAATCGTTTGAGGGCGGTCATCGCTCAGTCATCACCACCACCGTGGAAAACCTCGGTTCCAGCGTGAAAAGTGGCGGCAACCTGAAGCTCGACGCCGGCCGCGACCTCAACGTCATCGCCAGCTCCGCCGAGGCCAAGGGCAACCTGACCGCCGACGCCAAACGCGACATCTACCTGTCCTCGGCGGGCGACGAACACAACGTCGAAACCCACAGCAAGGACGGCAAGAAACGCGTTCACGAAGAAGACAACCACACCGTCCAGAAAGCCGCCGAGTTCATCGCCGGCGGCAACGTGAAAACCAGCTCCGGCCGCGACACCACGCTGGTGGCGAGCAAGATCAGCGCGGGCAATGAAGCCTACGTCTACGCAGGCAGAGACCTGAACCTGCTGGCCGCGCAGAACAAGGACTACACCCTCTACGACATGAAGGAGAAGGGCGGTTTCGGCAACCTGAAACTGCAGCGCGACGAAGTCACCCAGATCACCCACGTTGGCACCGAGATCAAGACCGGCGGCAACCTCTCGCTGGTCAGCAAGGGCGACCAGACCTATCAGGTGGCGAAGCTCGACAGCGGCAAGGACATCATTCTGGACAGCGGCGGCTCCATCACCTTTCAAGGGGTGAAGGATCTGCATGACGAGAGCCATACCAAGACCAACAACAACGCCGCATGGGTATCCGCCAAAGGCCGCGGCAACACCGACGAAACCCTGCGCCAGACCCAGATGATTGCCAAGGGCAACATCGTGATCAAGGCGGTTGATGGGCTGAAGATTGATATCAAGGATGTGAACCAGCAAACCGTCGGCCAGACCATTGATGCGATGGTCAAGGCGGATCCGCAGTTGGCGTGGTTAAAGCAGGCTGAAGCGCGGGGGGATGTTGATTGGCGATTGGTGAAGGAGATTCACGAGTCGTTCAAATATGACAACTCGGGGGTCGGGCCGGCAGCACAAATCGCCATTGCGATCATGATGTCGTTTGTCATGGGGCCAGGTGGGTTGGCGTTAGTGAGCGGTGGCGCCACTGGTGCAATTGCCACGAGTCTGGCAACCACGGCTGTGACTAGCGCCATCAGCAACAAGGGGAACCTGGGCGCTGCTTTCAAGGAAACTTTCAGTGCAGACAGCCTCAAGAACGCCGCTATTGCCGGTATTACGGCGGGCGTGCTCGATTACGGGGACAAGCACTGGTTCGACGCCGCCGCGGGGGGCGTCAAGAACGCGAACATTCTCACCAGTTCCAATTTTACCGATGTTGCGATTCGGACAACGGGTCGAGCGGTCATAACGAGTGGCATTTCCACTGTTACTGGTGGCGGCAGCTTCGGGAGCAACTTCGGCTCTGCTCTCGTGGGTGAGGCGGGCACCGTTGGGATGGCGACCGGGTTCAATTGGATCGGTGACAACACCGTCAAGTTTCCGGAAGGCGGTGTTGTAAAAGTCGTAGCGCATGCGCTGATGGGGGGAGCGATTTCCCAAGCGCTGGGAGGGGATTTTGCCACCGGGGCGGCGGCTGCTGGTTTGAATGAAGCGGCAATGAATGCACTGGTTGGCTTTGCAAATGGGAACGACGATTTACACGTGATGCTTTCGCAGCTAACCGGTCTCATCGGGGCTGCGGCGGTAGGAGGGAACGTTCAGCTCGGGTCCAACATCGCCAGCAATGCTACGACCTACAACTATCTCTATCACCGTGAGGTGAAAGAGATGCTGGCGGAAATGGACAGCAAAACCACGGATGAAGAAAAGCAGGCCGTTCGCCAGAAATACGATGACCTCAATGCTTTGCGAGAGCTTGAGCGAGATGAATTGTGTAAGCAATCCATCGAAACCTGCCAGACCATTTCACGTGACTTGGTGGGTGATGACGAAAAATTGTCTGCGTTGATTGCGCAGTTAAGGCATGAGGGCAAGTCGGTTGCTGCTTGGGTCGGAGAGGTTCAAGAAGGAAATTTACGATCTACCAACTCAATGGCCGCAGTCGTAAACTCGGAAGGCGGAGGTTTCTTCACCAAAATTGGCGCGGAAATAGTCAAGGTTGGTGCTGGTGCAATTCCAGGTTTTGGATCTGGGAAAGGTTCGACTGATACAAAAGGAGCACCTGAAAAAGGTACCCCCCCAGAGAACTGGACGCCTGTCGGGGCGGGAAGAGGTGGTGCATTTAATGAAGCCAAACGTCAATCAGGCATTCCGACAAGCCAGCAACCTTCTCGGATAACACAGAATGTCGATAAACGGGGTGATCCTCAGCCGGGAACTATGTATGAATTTGAGGTTCCTCAATCGGGTGGTGGTACGCGGACAGTAAGAATTCGTGATGACGCGGGGGGGCATGATTACGGCGCTGGAGACCCTCAAAATCGAGGTCCTCATTTCAATGACGAGTCTGGAAATCACTATGACTACTGAAGTTAAAATTTTTAGTACACCAGATATCTCTGTTGATAACGAAGTGCTTAATATTCGACCAGAAAGTGGGAAGGTCAAAGATGTGCTATCTGCTGCCAGTTTTTTGGTCGAAAGCACATCGAGTGAGTCTTGTGTTTTTGTATTAGAGTTTATTGCTAAAATTATTAAAAGGTCGTTACCGGCGTATGAAATTTGGCTATTGGTAGGTAGCTCCGCATGGCAGTCAGACACGAGAATTATCCGCTATCGAGGATTGTGGGGGGCACTGAAGTTACAGGGAGTTGAAATGCCTAAAGCGACTGATTTGAAAGATATTACGGTAGAAGCTGATGGGAAATTAAAGTTCTACGGTGCTCTACGGTTGTCAGAGTTACCTGCTCGAATTGTCGTTGATACGATTTCGGCTGGATACCGCTGTTATATAGTTGCGCTGCCTAGCGATACAGGAGCCGATATTGCTCTATCTATGCCTTGGTCTGGAATTGCAAGTGAGGACTTGGATTTTTACTGCTTGATCTGTGAAGAGAAAGGTCTGCTGTTTAAAATGGTGGGTGAGTTTGATGATCCTGAACGGGGGGTTGTATCAATTGGGTCGCCAATCTTAGTGCAGGAGCTTTTGAGCAGGGTCAAAGAGTAAGTGAGAAAAGTGGGGGGGCAGATTTTATTTAATAAATCCGTCCCCTTTTTTTTGGTGTCCTCTTTGGAGCTTTTACGGCTTTTTCGCTGTGAGGCTTTTTATGAGAAAAATTTATTTGAGCGGTTTTTGAACGAAGAGTTTGACCATTACACAATTGGGTTGTTTTGTGTGGCAATTCAAGAAGTGAAACTCTCAAAGAGTGTCGTTTGTGTTCGTGAAATCAAATTAAACTTGTTTGATGTTGTCATCGATTTTGTGGGCGTGGGAGACGGGAACCGACAGTGTGAATACTGCTCAGTATCGTCAGAATATCGCCAATGGAATTTCGCAAGAAAATGCTGCTCTGAACACCTGGACCGGTACGCTATCCCAATAGTACGGTTTCACGAAGGTCGAGAAAATTGAAGAAGACGGATACACCACTTATGTCACTTTCGGAAAATAGGCGTCTGTTCTCGAAAATACTGGACGGAGAGCTGCCAAGCGCAGTGTTTAACATGATGTTGAAAACCGTTCATGATTTGGATAAGTATGCTTTGGCAGAGGCTTTTCTGGAGGAATATGATCGTTTGGATGACAAAGTTATTTCTGTCATTTGGCATTGGAAAAGTGTCAAGTCGATTAGAGGTACTTCTGATCAGCAACTTGATGAAACAGTTCTTAGGAAAATGAGGGAGGCGGGTTACGAAGTGTGAAAAATAGAAGAAAGGGGGCAATGGAATTGAAAAAAATCAAAGGGCAATCAAAGGGGACGGATCCTGAAGGATCCCCACAAATCTAGTCCAAAGCCTGTGCTTGTTGGTATACCTCGTATCGCAACGCGAGCTCCAACCTCACTAAAGTTTTTTGAGAGGTCGAGCCGCGTCCGCTACGCCAATATTCTAACCCCAGTCACCACAACGACAACACCCGTCAGGAAAAGAGGACCAGGAAAAGAGGACATATTTATTTGATTTAATAAATTCGTCCACTATTGACTTTTAGGCGTGACTCCTTGCGCGGTATTGAAACGAAGCCTGGGCTTGATCGTGATGAGTATCCACCTGCTATGTTCCAAGAAGGTGGTGAAGGGGCGTCTGTAAGGCATATCAACTCTAGTGACAATCGTGGGGCAGGTGCTTGTATTGGTGCTCAATGCAGAGAGTTGCCAAACGGAGCGAAGGTTCGAATAGATGTGGTGGATTAGAAAATGACCAATTTGGAGAAGTTGCTATTAAACGCAAGTCCATCTTTGAGCGAGCGTGAGCCGGAAATATGTGAGCACTCTCGTAAAGTGGCGGGAGTTCTGGCGGATCAACTTTTTGGGATGTTATGTAGACGTAATGGTTTTTATGCTTTGGAAAGTGCATTGCATGTTTTTCCAGCACAGTCGAATCAGCACGAAATTGGTATGGTTGATTGGAATGAGAGCGTTCTATGGCGCAGTGACTACAGGGGTATGGCTGACGGGTGCCTTTTTTTTGCTGAAGATGTTTTTGGTGGGCAATGCTGCATAAAAGATAACAAAATCTATACTTTTGACCCGGAGACGGGGGGAGTGGAGTTTTTAGCTGATGATATTGAAAGCTGGGCACAGATTCTCCTGAGTGATTATGAGGTGCTTACGGGGTATCCGTTAGCGCATCAGTGGCAAGAGCAGAACGGTAAACTTCCTGCTGCGAAGCGTTTGTTACCCAAGGTGCCGTTCATTCTAGGGGGCGAATTTGTATTGGAAAATTTGTATTTGGCTGACGCCGTAAAAGGAATGAAATCTAGAGCTAATATAGCCAATCAAATTAAAAACTTGCCGGATGGTGCTGGAATTAGTTTCAATTTTGATGGTTGATGGCAAAAGAACTAGCGAAGAAAAGTGGGCGGATTTACCTGGTTAAATAAATCCCTCTCTTTTTTATCCAAGAGCAAAGGGGGGTTAATAAATCCGTCCCCTTTCGTTTCACCTTTCGTTTCAATGGCAAGAATGGAGAGATAACGAATTCATTTATTACTATGCCGCCGAGGACAAAATGATGAATAATTTGGTTTGGCTTGAGAGTCTCAAGTATTCGTTTTCTTCAACTGGTTTAGATTATGAAGATCTTTACCATTTGATAGAGGCTGCTATAGTTAGAGGGAAGACTAATTTTCCAGCGTTTATTCACGACGCTTCGCGGGGGTATGGATTTTCAGTGAGTGAAGGCTTTTTTACTCCCTTGATCAGGACTGGGATGATCCAGAAGGTTTTGATGAGGTCAGTTTATTTTTGGGCGAATTGGAGACTTCAAGCATCCCGGTGTGTGACTACGTTTTCCTTATGAAAATTGCAGCTGATGTGTACTCTGACTACTTTCCGGACGAAGGAGGCAGTGTTTTAAGATCTGCTGAAAGATTAGAGGAGCGTTATTCAAAAAGGTTTTCAGTCTAGTTGGATGTGTTTTTTAAGATTAGGAAAAGGTGCGGGTTATTTAATTTAATAAATCCGTAACTTTTTATAGGTTTTGCATTAAGTTGATTTTATGATCTGTGACTCTGGAAAAGGGGACGAAAAAGGGGGCGGATTTATTTGATTGTCGCCAATCTTAGTGCAGGAGCTTTTGAGTGGGGTCAAAGAGTAAGTGAGAAAAGGGGGGCAGATTCTGAGGGAACCCCAAAAAACTATTCCAAGGTCTGCGCTTCGGCTTGGAGGGGGCGACAGCTTTAAGTGGGACTTAAGAGATGATTGACTCGAAAACCGGTGAGCGGATATTAGTTTGCGTCGACGAGATTTATGGACCGTGCATTAGAGTTTCGACATTTCAAGATGGCGGAGCTTTAGAAGAAGTATTGGATGAGAGGTTTTTTGTACTTTATTGGAAAGGCGTTCCGGACGATCTAAAGGATCTGGGAGGGAATGAGTACTTTTTTGGCGGGGCTGCAGATCCGGTTAAACTACAAAAGATTATTGATTCTATCGAGTTTGGTGTAGGTGGGATGGGCTTGCTTGATTAATAATCTGTCTCCTTTTTAGCTAGCGAGAGGGAAATATGCGACGGTCTTTATCTTGGGTGGTAGGTTTTGGCCGATCATGTAAAGGTGGCATGTTAAGAGATCCATTGTGGAGTGATGTCTTGACGTACCTGGAGAAGTCCTGTCGAGACGCGGGAAGCGTAACGATGGATGTTGATGAATTGGCCGGATTTGAACTCTTGACGCTGCAGGTGATTGCGGATGCAGGAAAGTATGTTCTTACTCTGGGGGTGGATGATGGTAATGAGTACGATGTTAGAGTATTTTCCGGAAATGAGAATGTGCTCAAGAAGCTTCATGTGCAAGGGGAGCTTGTAGATAGTTCGATGGTTTGTTTGGACTCTGAGATTGTGGTTGAAGTGTTCAGACAGCTTTTTGATAGTGGTCAGGTATCGCGGGATCTAATGTGTTGACATTGTCGGCATAATGTCACTCTCTTGAATTTAGGTCTTGCTTGGGTTTTTCAATGCTTTTAAATGGCAAGTTTTGTGTGTTTCGAGCACGCTCTTTCTATATGGAAGGAGAACTGGTTAGTGAAATGTTATTGTTTTTCTTCAAGCTCAGCACGTCTGGCTGGAATTCTCTGAGTATTGGCGAAGGCGTCGCTATTGTTTCTTGCAATGTGCCGGAGTGCGAAGCTCAATTGGCCGGCGTTGTGGATGGACATATCGATTACCCTGTTGTGTCGCTTTCGGAACTGGATATGTTTATCGGAAAAGAGATTCGCCGTATTTTTGAGTATCAAATTCCGGGAATCGAAGCAGGATGTATAGGGCTTTATTTTGATTGCGGCGGGTGTGGATTCAGTGTTGCAGAAATAAATGACAGCCTGTCAGTTCGAAATGGTGTGATTGATTTGGGTATCGAGATCCGAATGGTTGAACTGGATCCTGGAGCCTATTCAAATGAGCATCATCAGCACGCCGAATCGAACGATTGACGACAAAATAGTGGCCATCTAGTATCGCGCCAATATTTGATATCACCTCCGTCTTGTTACGCTCATTAGGGAAGATTCATACGTGAACAAACCTGCACTCGTCACTTTGACCTTGGCAATCGCGCTTGCAGGTTGCCATTCCAACGTTCGGGATTCTTCTCCCAGTCTGCTGAAAGACGGTGTCCTGCTGCATCAGAATGCGGTGGCGGTCGATGCGCAGCACGCCAAGGTTGTGATGAAAGCGTCGGGCTCGACGATCCCTGTAGAGTTTTCGATCCGTCGTGCAGACGATCCCGACCGCCGCATGGAAGTGTTGGGAACCGTTGTGGATTCGGGGCGAGGCAAGGTGTTCGGCTGGATTGCCAAGCTCAACGAAGTGGGCAACAGCGCAGTGGCCAAACGTTTCCCGCAACTGGAAACCCAGGCCGATGCCGATAAGACAATTGAAGTGTTGGGCTATGCGAATGGCCCTCGCAGCGGGGTTCTCCGTACCTGCGGGCCACTGAACAATTCGTTTATGCCAGAGCGCGGCAAAGCCTATCTGGTGGAGTTCGAGTTTGTTGGCGACGGTTGCGAGCAGCACGTCTATGACGTTACTCAGCCCGAGCAGCGCATTCCGGTGAAGAGCTGATCTGCTGAATTTGTATGTGAATGCGAAATGAAAACGCCCCGATAGATTCGGGGCGTTTTCATTTGTCATGCAGCATGCCTATCGGAACGCCGGCACCACATGCTTGATAAACAGCTCCAGCGACTTCTTCTTCTCCGCATGCGGCAAGCTGTTGTCACACCAGAAACTGAACTCATCCACCCCCAGTTCCTGGTAGTACTTGATCCGCGGAATGATTTCTTCCGGCGTGCCGATCATCGCCGTCTTGTGCAGGCTCTCCAGCTCAAACTCCGGACGCCCGGCAAACTTCTCTTCCGGGCTCGGGGCGAGGAAGCCGTTCACCGGCACTTCCTTGTTGCCGAACCACGCATCGAAGGTGCGGTAGAAACGCGAAATTGCCTTGGCACCAACTTTCCAGCCTTCCGGGTCATCCACTGAATGCACGTGGGTATGACGCAGCACCATCAATTGTGGGCGCGGCACATCAGGGTTGTTGTCCAGTGCAGTCTGGAATTTGTTCTTCAGGTCGAGGACTTCTTCATCGCCCTTCATCAACGGCGTGACCATCACGTTGCAGCCGTTGGCCACGGCGAAGTTGTGCGAGTCCGGGTCGCGGGCGGCGATCCACATTGGCGGGTTGGGCTTCTGGATCGGTTTCGGCACGCTGGTGGAGGTGGGGAATTTCCAGATATCGCCATCGTGGGCGTAGTCGCCTTGCCACAGGGCGCGCACCACCGGAACCATTTCCCGCAGCGCCTGGCCGCCGGATGAGGCGGGCATACCGCCGGCCATGCGATCGAACTCCACCTGATAGGCGCCGCGCGCCAGGCCTACTTCCATCCGGCCGTTGCTGATCACGTCGAGCAATGCGCATTCACCGGCAACCCGCAGCGGGTGCCAGAACGGCGCGATGATGGTGCCGGCGCCGAGGTGAATGGTGGTGGTTTTGGCGGCGAGGTAGGCCAGCAACGGCATCGGGCTCGGCGAGATGGTGTATTCCATGGCGTGGTGTTCGCCGATCCACACGGTGCTGAAACCGCCGGCCTCGGCCATCAACGTCAGTTCGGTCAGGTCTTCGAACAGTTGACGGTGGCTGACGCTTTCGTCCCAGCGCTCCATGTGTACGAACAGGGAAAATTTCATGACGCTACCTCGAATCTCTTGTGGTCGGCCGGTCGCTTGCCAGCCTGTTTAAGGGCAATCGTGGGGATCAGGCGAAGGCGGGCAGGGCACCCATCTTGCCGTGGCAATACACCAGCGGGCCGGCATCCTGTTGGGGCACTATGAGGTTCTTCACCGCGCCGACCATGATCGCGTGGTCGCCGCCTTCGTATTCGCGCCACAACTCACATTCGATGATAGCTGTCGCGTTCGCCAGGATCGGGTTGCCCAGTTCGCTCAGCGTCCAATCGATGCCCTGCGCCTTGTCCTTGCCTTTGCGGGCGAACGCGTAGGCTTCGCTCTGTTGTCCGCCGGACAGGACGTGAATGGCAAAGCGTTTGTTTTTGATCAGGACGGGATAGGAGTCGGAGCTGTAGTTGGGGCAGAACAGCACCAGGGCCGGGTCCATCGACAGCGAACTGAACGCGCTGGCGGTCAGGCCGACGATCTGGCCGTCGTCATCGAGCGTGGTGATGACGGTGACGCCGGACGGGAACGAGCCCATGACTTGTTTGTAGACGGCAGCATCGATCATTGGTCAATCCTCGAGTGCGGTGAAGCGTGTTTTTATGTGTTTATGGGTCTGATGGTATACCGTAATACATCGATTGCAAGTGCTTTTTTGATGAAACGATAAACGTGGTGCATTCGTCGGAAACTCAGCATTTATGGGCCTTTCGTCTAGCCGTGAAGCCTGGCTATCGGGGAGGATGCCGGATCAGTTGCCGCCGCAAACAGCGGATCAGTCTTGTGAAAATATTGGAATACCATAATATGGTGTTCATCTGAGGGGCGGCCAAGAACGTCCCCGGTTTGGCTTCATACAACGATAAGAACAGACCCAATCGAGTTCATATATGTCCCAGATGTCCCGGCAAGATCCGTTGATCGAGAATCACACGGTCGACTACGTCCCACTCGCGGAACGCCACGGGAAGGCCCGCGACCTTTTCACTCTTTGGTTCAGCACCAACATTGCGCCACTGCCTATCGTTACCGGCGCCATGGTGGTTCAGGTATTTCATCTCGACTTGTTCTGGGGGCTGCTGGCGATTGCGCTAGGGCACATGATTGGCGGCGTGGTGATCGCGCTGGCCTCGGCGCAAGGCCCGCGCATGGGCATTCCGCAGATGGTGCAGAGTCGTGGCCAATTCGGGCGTTACGGCGCGTTGCTGATCGTGTTCTTCGCGGCGATCATCTATATCGGCTTCTTCATTTCCAACATCGTGCTGGCCGGCAAGTCCATCGTCGGCATTGCGCCGTCGGTGCCGGCGCCGTTGAGCATTCTGATCGGCGCGCTCAGCGCCACGGCCATCGGTGTGATCGGCTACAACTTCATCCATACGCTGAACCGTATTGGCACCTGGGTGATGGGCAGCGCGCTGCTGGCCGGATTCATCTACATCTTTGCCCATGAGTTGCCGGCGGACTTCTTTACCCGTGGCAGCTTCAATCTGTCCGGGTGGCTTGCGACGGTATCACTGGGGATCATCTGGCAGATCAGCTTCTCGCCGTACGTCTCTGACTATTCCCGTTACCTGCCGGCGAACATCGGGATCAGCAAGCCATTTATCGCGACTTATCTGGGCGCAACGCTGGGCACAATCCTGTCGTTCACCTTCGGCGCGGTGGCGGTGTTGGCAACGCCGGAAGGCACCGAGGCGATGGCAGCGGTCAAGCAGTCCACCGGTTGGCTGGGGCCGATTCTGATGGTGTTGTTCCTGCTCAACATCATCAGTCACAACGCGCTGAATCTGTATGGCGCGGTGCTGTCGATCATCACCTCGATCCAGACCTTCGCCAGCCAGTGGACGCCAAGTATCAAGGTGCGGGTGGTGTTGTCGAGCGTGGTGCTGGCGGGCTGCTGCGTGGTGGCGCTGGGGGCGTCGGCGGACTTCATTTCCGAGTTCATCGGATTGATTCTGGCGCTGCTTCTGGTGCTGGTGCCGTGGGCGTCGATCAACCTGATCGACTTTTACCTGATCAAGCGCGGCAGCTACGACATTGCCTCGATCTTCCGCGCTGATGGCGGGATCTACGGGCGTTTCAATCTGCACGCGATCATTGCCTATTTCATCGGCATCATCGTGCAGCTGCCCTTCGCCAATACCTCGTTGTATGTCGGCCCGTACGCCAATCTGGTGGAGGGAGCGGACCTGTCGTGGCTGGTTGGTTTGATCGTGACGTGCCCGTTGTATTACTGCCTGGCGACCCGTGGACAGGCGCAGGAGAGAAGGGCGACACAGTTGGGCTTTACCGACTGATCCTGCGCACGCTGCTCAAACAATGCCCGGCCAATCGCCGGGCATTGTCGTTTCAGTATTCTGGCGGTCACGCAAATTGGCCATATCGATCCCCTTTTGGCCAACCGGCTACTGTGCTGCGGCTACGCTGTCGGCAAGAATCGAAGCCACAACTAAATGCCGCACCTTCCTTGCCCTTGGCTGATCTGACAGCCGCTGCCGTGTACAGAACATAAAAACCATCGACTCACGCTGCATTCGGGGAAACACAATATGGTCACGATGAAACGCATTCTGGGCGCTACAGTTTTCGGGCTGACGCTGCTGGCCAGCGCAGTACAAGCCGAACAGCGCGAACTGCGGGTATACAACTGGGCGGATTACATTCTGCCGTCAGTGCCCAAGGACTTCGCCGCCAAAAGCAACATCAAAGTGACCTGGGACACCTTCGATACCAACGAATCCCTCGAAGCCAAGCTGCTGACCGGTAACTCCGGCTACGACCTGGTAGTGCCGTCGAACCAGTTTCTCGATACCCAGATCAAGGCCGGCGTGTTCCAGAAACTCGACAAGTCCAAGCTGCCGAACTGGAGTCACCAGGACCCGGCGTTACTGAAGTTGCTCGACTCCAACGACCCCGGCAATCAGTACGGCGTGCCCTACATGGTCGGCACGGTGCTGATCGGTTTCAACCCGGCGAAGGTCAAGGCTGCGCTTGGCGAGAATGCACCCGTGGACAGCTGGGACCTGGTGTTCAAACCGGAGAACATGGAAAAACTCAAATCCTGCGGCGTGGCGATGCTCGATTCGCCTTCGGAAATCCTCCCGCTGGCCCTGCATTACCTGGGCCTCGACCCGAACAGCCAGAACCCGGCGGACTATGAGAAAGCCAAGGACCTGATGCTCAAGGTTCGCCCTTACGTCACCTACTTCAACTCGGCCAAATACATGACCGACATCGCCAACGGCGACATCTGCGTGGCCATCGGTTACTCCGGCAGCTTCTACCAGTTCGGCAACCGTGCCAAAGAGGCGAAGAACGGCGTAGTAGTCGACTGGCGTTTGCCGAAGGAGGGAGCGCCGATCTGGTTCGACACCTTCGCCATTCCGAAGAGCGCGAAGAACGTTGAGGAGGCCCACGAGTTCCTCAACACGCTGCTCGAACCGAAGGTCATCGCGTCGATCAGTGATTTCCTCGGCTACCCGAATGCCAACAAGGATTCGCTGCCGCTGATCAACAAGGAAATCACCGGCAACCCGAACCTGACGCCGACCAGCGAAGCGCTTAAGACGCTGTACGTAGTGCAGCCATTGCCGCAGAAACTGGAGCGGGTGCGCACGCGAGTCTGGACCAGCATCAAGTCTGATAAATAGGTTCAAAGCCGTGGGAGCCGTTTGCTCCCACGGCTGTTATTTCGCCTGGCTTTCCTCGGGCGACTTGTCCTTCGTCAGTACCAGACTGAGCAACACCGACGCCAGAATCAGCCCGCCGACAATCGCCAGCGACCACTCCACCGGCATGTGAAACCACGGCATCGCCGTCATCTTCCCGCCGATGAACACCAGCACCAGCGCCAGTCCGTACTTGAGCAGGTGGAAGCGGTCGGCCATGTCCGCCAGCAAAAAGTACAGCGCCCGCAGCCCCATGATCGCAAAGATGTTAGACGTGAAAATGATGAACGGATCGGTTGTCACCGCGAAAATCGCCGGGATGCTGTCGACCGCGAACATCAGGTCACTGGCCTCGATCAGCACCAGCACCAGAAACATCGGGGTGGCCCAGCGCACGCCGTTCTGCAGCACAAAAAAGCGCTCGCCGTGAAAGCCGCTGGTGATCCGCAGGTGCCCGCGTACCCAGCGTAGAAGCGGATTGTTATCCAGGTCCGGTTGCTGCTCGGCGAACACCAGCATCTTGATCCCGGTGATGATCAGGAACACGCCGAACACATACAGCAGCCACGTGAACTGCGAAACCAGCCACACCCCGGCAAAGATCATCGCCGCCCGCATCACGATCGCGCCGAGTACCCCGTACAACAGCACCCGGCGCTGCAACTCCGGCGGCACGGAGAAGTAGCTGAAGATCATCACGAAGACGAACATGTTGTCGATCGACAGCGACTGCTCGATCAGATAACCGGTGAGGAACTCCAGGGTCTTGCGCTGGGCGATTTCGGGCCCGAATTCGCCGTTCAGATACCACCAGAGCAGCCCGGCGAAGGCCAGCGCCAACATGCACCAGGCAATCACCCATGACGACGCTTCGCGTACCGACACCCGATGCGCCTTGCGCCCACCGAAGACGAACAAGTCAACGGCCAGCATGGCGAGGACAAAAACGATGAAAGCGATCCACATCCAGGGTTCGCCGATGTTGATGGGGTGCATGTCGTTCTCCCTGTCTTTATGTTTTTCGGGGTAGACGGGGCCATGCTAGTAGGAGCGTTCCGACGAAGAAAAATCGTTTATTTTTTGGCTATTGTTCGTTAAAAACGAAGTGTCGGGCGAGGCGACGAGGATCGCTTGTTTTCAGTCAGCGCTTCTTTGCTAACCTCGCCGTTCGATTCAGCCCTGTCAACGGGGCCACCAAAGGAGCGACGATCATCGACACGCCAGATCCTCAAGCCGTCTGCAGCCCGATTACCAGCGCTGCGATATTCATCGTGGCGACCCTCAACGCCGAGGCCGAGGCGGCCGAAAAAGTCCGTGGCTGGTGCGCCGATATCGCGGGTTTGACACGCTCGGTCGGCAAGCGCGTTCCCTCGGGAAGCCTGTCCTGCGTCTGTGGTTTTTCCTCCAGCGCCTGGGATCGCCTGTTCGGCAGTCCGCGACCGGCGTCCTTGCATGACTTTCGCGAATTCGGCGTAGAAGGGCGGCGCGCCGTCTCCACGCCTGGCGACCTGCTGCTGCACATTCGCGCCGATCAGATGGATCTGTGTTTCGAGCTGGCGACGCAGTTGATGTCCGCGCTGGACGGCGCCGTGACCGTCACTGACGAGGTACAGGGTTTCCGCTATTTCGACATGCGCAGCATCATCGGTTTCGTCGACGGCACCGAAAACCCGGTCGGCCGCAAAGCCGAGCATTTCACCCTCGTAGGCGATGAAGATCAGGCATTCAGCGGCGGCAGTTATGTGCTGGTGCAGAAGTATCTGCACAACATGAAGGCGTGGAACGAATTGCCGGTCGAGGCACAGGAGCGGGTGATCGGGCGAACCAAACTGTCCGATATCGAGCTTGATGATTCGGTCAAGCCGAGCAACTCCCACAGCGCCTTGACCACCATCACCAAGGACGGCGAGGAAGTGAAGATCCTGCGTGACAACATGCCGTTCGGCCGGCCCGGCGCAGGCGAATTCGGCACCTATTTCATTGGCTACGCGCGTTCGCCGGAGCCGCTTGAACAGATGCTGGAGAACATGTTCGTCGGCAAGCCACCGGGCAACTATGACCGGTTGCTGGACTTCAGCACGGCGGTCACCGGCAGTCTGTTCTTCGTGCCTTCGGCGGATTTGCTGGAAGAACTGGCAGAGCGATAAAAAACGGCGGGATCAATTGATCCCGCCGTTTTGCATTTACTTGCCTGCCGCCAGTGCTGGCGTACGTGGCGGCACCAAGCGTTTCGACCCGGTTGCCTCGAATGCAGCTGCCAGTCGCAACAGAGTCGAATCGTCATAAGCACGACCGGCAAACGTCAGCCCCACCGGCATACCAATGTCAGCCATCACGCCCATCGGCACCGTGACGGTCGGCACGCCAAGGTGACGAATCGCGAGGTTGCCGTTGGCCACCCAGATACCGTTGCTCCAGGCGATGTCGGCCGAGGCCGGGTTGACGTCGGCATCGGCCGGCCCCACGTCGGCGTTGGTCGGGAACAGCACGGCGTCGAGGCCGAGGCGATCCATCCAGTCTTCGAGGTCGAGCTTGCGGGTTTTCTCCAGGCCGCGCAGGCCGTCCGGTAGCGTCGGGATCTGATCCCACGGTGTGATACCGCGTTCGGCCATGCGTACGTATTCGTCCATGCCGGCGGCGAGGTCGCCTTCACGATTGGGCAGGGTGCCCGGGTCGTGCGGGAAGATTTTCGGGCCGTCGACGTCTGCCAGACGGTTGAGTTTCGGGTCGCCGTTGGCACGCAGGAAATCATCGAACGCCCATGCCGACAGGTCCCACAGTTCGTGGTGCATGAATTCTTTGGAGACGATGCCGCGATTGAACACGGTCGGTGCGCCCGGACGATCCCCTTCGCAGTTGGACACCAGCGGGAAATCCACTTCGATCACTTCGGCACCGGCGGCTTCGAGGGCCTGACGAGCCTGATTCCACAGATCGATCACCGAGGCGCGGGTGTTGATGCGCTGCCCGGTCGGGCCGCCGATGCCCGGCTCGTCGCTGGTGCCGGCCTCAGGGTCGGCGTTGATGTACATGCGCGGCACGCCCAGGCGTTTGCCGGCCAGCGCATCGCTTTTCACTGCCAATTCCAGATAGGAAGCAGGGCGCACCGAGGCAACGCTCGGAATCGGCACCCACGGTTGCAGGCGCCACAGGTCGCCACGGGTGTCGGTGTCTTCGGCCACCACTACGTCAAGCACTTCCAGCAGGTCAGCCATGGTGCGCGCGTAGGGCACCACCACGTCCATGGTTGGCGTCAGCGGCCAATTGCCGCGCACCGAAATCACCCCGCGCGACGGCGTGTAGGCGCACAGGCCATTGTTGGACGCCGGGCCGCGACCGCTCGACCAGGTTTCTTCCGCCAGACCGAATGCCGAGAAGCTGGCAGCGGTGGCGGTGCCGGCACCGTTCGACGAGCCGGAAGCAAACGGCGCAGTCAGATAATCAGCGTTGTACGGGCTTTCGGCGCGGCCGTAGACACCGCGCTGCATCCCGCCATTGGCCATCGGCGGCATGTTGGTCTTGCCCAGGCAGATCGCACCGCCTGCACGCAGGCGCTCGATGGTGAACGCATCGCGCTGGGCCACCAGATCGGCGAACGCCGGACTGCCGGACGCGGCGGTCAGGCCTTTGACCAGATAACTGTCCTTGGCGGTGTAGGGGATGCCGTCCAGCGGGCCGAGGGTTTCGCCCTTGGCGCGACGGGCATCGGAGGCTTGCGCTTCTTTCAAGGCCTCGGGATTGCGCACGATCACCGCGTTCAGGGCGGTGGCGGTGTCCGGGCCGTCAAAGGCGTCGATGCGCGCCAGATACGCCTGAACCAGTTCAACCGCCGTGGTCTGGCCGGATTCGAGCGCCGAGCGCAGTTGAGCAATGGAGACTTCAGTGACTTCGATCATGCTGTTACCGCCGACAGGTTCGCTAAAGGGGGGTTGATCATTGTTATCGTCGAAACGTGTCAAACAATCTTGATGGACGAAACTCTACCCTGAAGTTTGCCGCATGGCATGTCTTAATTCGATAAATATCGACAAAAATCAGCGAAAAAATTCTCCGGGCGTTTCTCCGAATTGCTGACGAAAGGCTGCGATGAACGCCGACGTCGAATCATAACCGCAGGCCAGAGCCACTTCTGTGACGCGTTCGCCACGTTCCAGCGGCGTCAGCGCACCCAGCAAACGCAAGCGTTGGCGCCAGGCGCGAAAGGTCAGGCCGGTATCGCGCAGGAACAGCCGGCTCAGGGTTTTCTCGGTCACGCCGAACTGTTCGCTCCAGTGACTGAGTGTGGTCTGCTGTTCCGGATGTTGCTCGAGACTTTGATAGATCTGCCGCAAACGGATGTCCTGGGGTAGTGGCAGCATCAGGTCGATTTGCGGGGCTTCGGCCAATTGATCGAGGATCACCTGTGCCAGGCGCCCGTGAGGGCCGCTCTGGTCATACTCGACAGGAATCTGACTGAAGGCCCGAATCAACTCACGCAAAAGATCACTGACACCGAGCACATGGCAACGCTCCAGCGCCCAACTTGCTACGCTGCAATCGATGTACAGACTGCGCATTTCCGTGTGCGGTGAACTGAATACCCGATGCGGCACACCCGCCGGAATCCACACGGCGCGCTCCGGCGGTGCAACGAAACGACCGGCAGCGGTCTGCACTTCGAGCACGCCCTGGATCGCGTAAGACAATTGCACCCACGGATGACTGTGGCGGCGGGTCAGGGCGCGATTGGGCAGCGATTCGGTGCGTCCGTACAGTGGACGCGGAAGGCTCGGCAGCCCGGGAATACTGCGTCTGACGCTCTTGTCGTGTCCTTTTGGCGGCATCTTGAGGCTCTTCGGCGTTAGTCGGTAATTTCCAGTCACGTTAGAGTCGCTTCCACGTACTGGCAACCCCCGGAAGAACAAACCATGACGCGCCCAAGATTCTTGCCCGACAACTTCACCCTGACCCTGATCGGCGTGGTGCTGCTCGCCAGCTTCCTGCCCGCCAGCGGCCAAGTCGCGGTCGGCTTCGGCTGGCTGACCAATATCGCGATTGCGCTGCTGTTTTTTCTGCACGGCGCCAAGCTTTCGCGCGAATCGATCATCGCCGGCGCCGGTCACTGGCGCCTGCACCTGTTGGTGTTCGGTCTGACCTTTGTCCTGTTCCCGTTGCTGGGCCTGGCGCTCAAACCGCTGCTGTCGCCGTTGGTGGGCGATAACCTGTACATGGGCATGCTCTACCTCTGCGCACTGCCGGCCACGGTGCAGTCGGCGATTGCCTTCACGTCGCTGGCCCGGGGGAATATTCCGGCGGCGATTTGCAGCGCGGCAGCGTCCAGCCTGTTCGGGATCTTTCTGACGCCGCTGCTGGTGACGCTGCTGTTGAACGTGCACGGTGACGGCGGTTCGACCGTCGACGCGATCCTGAAAATCAGCGTGCAACTGTTGCTGCCGTTCATCGCCGGTCAGATCGCCCGCCGCTGGATCGGCGCCTGGGTCGGTCGCAACAAGAACTGGCTGAAATTCGTCGATCAAGGCTCGATTCTGCTGGTGGTCTACGGCGCGTTCAGCGAGGCGGTGAACGAAGGCATCTGGCATCAGATTCCGGTGATCGATCTGTTGGGGCTGGTGGTGGCCTGCTGCATCCTGTTGGCTCTGGTGCTGCTGGCGTCGACGGTGCTGGGCAAGGCGTTCGGTTTCAGCCAGGAAGATCGCATCACCATTTTGTTCTGCGGTTCGAAAAAGAGCCTGGCCACTGGTGTGCCGATGGCGCAGGTATTGTTTGCCGGTAGCACGATTGGCGTGCTGATTCTGCCGCTGATGCTGTTCCACCAGATCCAGTTGATGGTGTGTGCGGTGCTGGCGCAGCGTTATGCCAAGCGGCCGGAATCGGTGCCTGAGTTGATGGCGCAGGTTGATCCTTGATCACGGCTTCAAAGGCTAACCCGCCCCGGAATACTTGACTGCCGCCGCAGCCCGCGACGGCACGTTGAGCGCACGCAACAACGACGACACATGAATCCGCACCGTGAACGGAGAAATATCCAGTTCACGGGCGATTTCCTTGTTGGTCTTGCCCTGGGCGATCAGCCGCAGCACATCCTGCTGGCGCGGAGTGAGGGCGGCGCCGGTTTCCAGTGGCAGCAGGCCGGACGGGGCAAACTTCACCAGCACTTCGCCTTCGCGGATCGCTAGGATTGCCTGGCCGATCTCGTCGGGGGTGATGTTCTTGCCGATGAAGCCATCAATACCGGCGGCCATGACCTCGCTGATCAGCGTCTCGTCATCGACCATCGACACCACGATCAGGGTGGTTCGCGGCAAACGCCGCCGTAGCTCCGAGAGCTGACTGACACACGTCAGGCCGGGGAAGCGCAGATCCAGCATCAGTGTGTCGGGTTCATCGCCGGATGGCAGCAGGGTGAGCACCGCCTCCAGATTGCCGGCTTCCTCGATCAGTGCTTGCGGCAACAGGCGCTGGACCGTGCGCACCATCGCTTCGCGAAACAGCGGATGATCGTCGGCTATGATGATTCGGCATGTCATGACACAACCCTCCCTGGGTCAGCATTTCTCACGGCATGCACCTTAGCACCGGGCGAAGGCATTGCCTGTTGGTTCGTGTTGTTTATGACGACTGCCGCACAAGGACGTTCCCCCCCATGAAGTTCGAGAAAAACACCGAGCTCGATCAGGCCAATCTGCGCATCATCATCGCCAGCATCGCGCTGGTTTACATGGGCGTGCTCGGCTTCCTGCCGGGCCAGCGCTTCGATACTTATCTGCCGGTGGTCACCTACATTTCCCTGTTTCTGCTGGCCTCCGTCGTGCTTCGTCAGGCCATCGTGCGCTGGCCGGGGCATTATCCGGCGCGGCGGATCTTCGGCATGATCCACGATTACACCGGCACCAGTTTCGGGCTGGTGGTCGGCGGCGAGGCGGCGTTGCCCATCTACGCCGTCATGGTCTGGGTCAATCTCGGTAATGGCATGCGCTATGGCTCGCGCTACCTGGCGATCGCCACGGTGTTGGCATTGCTGGCGCTGTTGGCGGTTTACCGGCTGACGCCGTACTGGCAGGCGCAACCGTTCATGGTGTTGATGCTGATGATCACCAGCACGGTAATTCCGGTGTATGCGCACCTGTTGCTGGAACGCACGCGCAAGGCTTCCGAAGAGGCGGTCGCGGCGAATCTGGAAAAGTCGCGATTCCTCGCTCAGGCCAGTCATGACCTGCGCCAGCCGATCCACTCCATCGGGCTGTTTACCGCGTGCCTGCGCGAATCGAGGTTGGGTGAGGAAGAGCGGCGGCTGGTGGACAGCATCGACCGCTCGCTGCTCAACGTGTCGCAGTTGTTTCGCTCGATCCTCGATCTCTACACTCTGGACAACGGGCGGATTCTGCCCCGGTTGCAGACGCTTGAGCTGGGCGAATGGCTGGCGGATCTGGTGCGCCAGAATGCCGAAGCCGCGCGATGGGCGGGTGTGGAGTTGCGCCTTCGGCCTTGTGAACATTGGGTGCGCACCGATCCGGCGCTGCTGGCGACTATGGTGCAGAACGTGCTTTCCAATTGCTTCAAATATGGCGCGCAGCGGCCGGTACTGATCGGTGTGCGCAAGCGCGGCGCGGGGTTGGTCATCGCCCTGTATGACCGGGGCAGCGGCATCGCCGAAGAGCATTTGCCCAGGGTTTTCGAGGAGTTTTATCGGGTTCGCCAGTTGCGCGACAAGGATGTCGAAGGTGTGGGGCTTGGACTGTCGATTGTCCGGCGTCTTGGGCAGTTGATCGGTGTCGAGGTCACGATCCGTTCACGGTTGGGGCATGGCACGGCGGTGACCTTGCACGGGTTGCCGCTGGCGCCGCGGCAGGTGCCGGTCATTCGTGAGGAGGCCCGACAAATCGGTCTGCTGACGGGGTTGAAGGTGTGCCTGGTGGAGGATGATCGCAACGTTCTGTTGGCAACTTCTGCGTTGCTGGAGCGCTGGGGCTGCATCGTGCAGGCCGAGTTGACGGGGCAAGGTCTGGTCACGGACTGCGACATCATCGTTGCCGACTATGACCTCGGCTCACACAGTACCGGTATCGAGTGCATCGATGAGATTCGTCGTCAGCGCGGTTATGCGGTGCCGGCCATGATCATCACCGGGCATGACATCGAAAAGATCCAGGCGGCCCTGCATGACCGGCAGATTGCCATTCTGTCCAAACCGGTACGCCCGGCCGAGCTGCGCGCGACGTTGCGTGCGCTGCGCGACCGGCAGACCGAAGCGGTCAGCGCTTACACAGATAGTCCTGCGTGATGGTGGTTTGCAGGCAGTTGTACTGGCCCATGGTGCGGCAGATGTTTTTCTCCGAGCCGGACACTTCGGCGCTCTTGTAGCCCCAGACCTTGCAGCGGCCTTCAGCGGTGGCCAACCCTTGAGCGGCTGAGGTTTGCCCGCTCTCGAACTGGCCCAGTTCATAGGAGACCTGGACGACGCCGTCGGTCTTGCTGCCGCCGGTGGCTTCCCATTGCTTGGGGGTGGCGCAGCCAGTGAGAACGATGGCTGCGAGGCTGAGGGTGGCGATGAGTGTTTTCATGATTGAACGCAATCCTTGGTGTTGTTGTTTTTCCAGGCACAACGATCCCGCGCACTGCGCAGTGGCAATGTTGGGGAATGTCGGGGGTTGCGAGGGACTATAACGTCAGGGAAGGGGGTGGTCGATTAGCACAAATGTGCTAGTGCGGCGCAATCGGCAGGCCGCCGATTGCGCCGAAAAGCATTACTGAGGACTGTTGAACTGATCTGAATAGCTGCCCGTCATGAGGGCGGAAGCGACCTGGTCAGAGCCTACGCCAACGCGAGCGGAAGCGAATCGACTGGCCCCCACTTTATCGCCGCCGTCGGAGGCGAGGGCGCCTGCGCGGACATGGTCGGAGCCGTCAGAGGCTACAGCGCCGGCACCAACGTGATCGGAGCCGTCAGAGGCTACAGCGCCAGCGCCAACGTGATCAGAGCCGTCAGAGGCTACAGCGCCAGCGCCAACGTGATCAGAGCCGTCAGAAGCCACCGCGCCAGCACCGACGTGATCCGAACCGTCAGAAGCCACCGCGCCAGCACCGACGTGATCGGAGCCGTCGGAGGCCACAGCCCCAGCGCCAACGTGATCGGAACCATCAGAGGCTACAGCGCCAGCGCCAACATGATCCGAGCCGTCAGAAGCCACAGCCCCGGCACCCACATGATCCGAACCATCCGAAGCCACAGCCCCGGCCTTGACATGATCCGCCCCATCAGACGCCAGCGCCTGAGCCTGCGCAGCCCAGACACTGGGCATCACCACAACCGTTGCCGCGACCGCCAGGACGACGCCTGACCAAAGCTTGTGTTTCATGATTTTCTCCACGACCCATCAGCCACAAAGCATCCGAGCATTGCCCGTCATTGGTTCCTCGACGGAAGGCTCGTTGGCCCGGGGTTAACCAGATTGGCGATTGGCACGGGCGCACCTCAAGGCGCACGGGTGTCGACGGTTTACATGAAATCCGGACAGCGAACTGAAAAGTATAGTTCGCCCTTGGCGGGTGGCAGGTCGAAGGGCCTTGAAGGCGATAGTCGGTTAGCTTCCTTGGAGGCAAGCGCTAGAAGAAAATCAGTCTAAAAACCACGCGGCGGATTGCAGCGTGTTTGCTAGGCTCAAGAATGTAGGCGAAGACGCAGACTGATGCGCAAGCGGATAGCGAGGAAGCGTTGGGCGCGTTCCGAAGGGTACACGGTTAGAAAGAACCCCGCGCTGGGTTCCAGCCCTTATGCCGTGTGAAGCAGCAGAGCACATTGCCTGTACTGTGAGAGTCCTGATAAACCTCGTAAGCCAGAGACCAGCACTGGCCGCCTACTCAAACACCAAAGCCCGCATCGTGCGGGCTTTGACGTTTTCGGGCTTTAGATACTGGCCAGCGCCTGCGCCAGATCGGCACGCAGGTCCTCGATATCCTCGACGCCCACCGACAGACGCACCAGGCTGTCACCGATGCCGAGCCTGGCACGGGTTTCGGCCGGAATGGTCGCGTGAGTCATGATCGCCGGGTGCTCGATCAGGCTTTCCACACCGCCGAGGCTTTCGGCCAGGGCGAAAATCTGTACGTTCTCCAGGAAGCGCCGGGCGCCTGCCAGATCACTGTTCAGATTCAGGGAAATCATCCCGCCGAAACCACGCATCTGACGCTTGGCCAGTTCGTGCTGCGGGTGTGATTCCAGGCCCGGGTAGTAGACGCGCTTGACCTGAGGCTGTTGTTCCAGCCAGCGAGCCAGCTCCAGTGCGTTGCTGCAATGACGCTCCATGCGCAGCGCCAGCGTCTTCACACCGCGCAGCGTGAGGAACGCGTCGAACGGGCCGGAGATGGCACCAACGGCGTTCTGCAGGAAGCCCAGGCGCTCGGCCAGTGCTGGATTGTCGCCAACGACCGCGATGCCGCCGATCACGTCGGAGTGACCGTTCAAGTACTTGGTGGTCGAGTGCAGCACGATGTCGAAGCCCAGTTCCAGGGGACGCTGGATCCATGGGCTGGCGAAGGTGTTGTCGGCCACGCAGATGATGCCGCGGGCTTTGCAGATGCGCGCGATGGCGGCGAGGTCGGACAGGCTCAGCAGCGGGTTGGTCGGTGTTTCCACCATCACCATGCGGGTGTCGTCCTGCAGCGAGGCTTCGAACGCAGACAGGTCGGCCAGATCGACGTAGCTGAAACGATGCCCGGCACTGCGCTGGCGCACCTTGTCGAACAGGCGGAACGTGCCGCCGTACAGGTCATTGCCGGACACGATGTGCGAGCCGGCGTCGATCAGTTCGAGCACGGTGGAAATGGTCGCCAGCCCGGAAGCGAAGGCGAACGCCTGGGTGCCACCCTCCAGGTCCGCTACGCAGCGTTCCAGGGCAAAACGCGTCGGGTTGTGCGAGCGACCGTAGTCGAAACCCTTGTGCACGCCGGGACTGTCTTGCAGGTATGTGGAGTTGGCGTAGATCGGCGGCATCAGCGCGCCGGTGGTCGGGTCCGGCGTTTGCCCTGCGTGGATCACGCGGGTGGCGAAGCCCTGAGGGCGGGCGTTCTTGTCGTGCTGACTCATGCGAGGGATCTCCGTAACTGATTGAGCATGTCGACGCGGGTGATCAGGCCGTGGAAGCCGGAGGCGTCGGCAATGATCGCCACCAGGCCGCTGCTGAGCACGGCTTCGAGCTCAGCCAGCGTGGCGCCGGGGGCGAGGGTTTGCAACTTGTCTGTCATCGCATGGGCGACGGGTTTGCTGAAGAGCGAGGCGTCTTCGTGTACGCGCACCAGAATGTCCGATTCGTCGATCACGCCGACCAGTCGTTTGCCGTCCACCAGCACCGGCAGTTGCGAAACGTCGGCCAGGCGCATGCGCTGGAACGCGGTCATCAGGGTATCGTCCGGGCCGACGCTGACGACTTTGCCGTCTTCGAAACGTCGGGCAATCAGGTCACGCAGATCGCCGTAGCGTTTGCGCTGCAACAGGCCCTGATCGGTCATCCATTGGTCGTTGTAGACCTTCGACAGATAACGCGTGCCGGTGTCGCAGACGAAGCTGACGACGCGTTTCGGCACGGTCTGTTCGCGGCAGTAACGCAGCGCGGCGGCGAGCAGGGTGCCAGTGGACGAGCCACCGAGAATGCCTTCGGCTTTCAGCAACTGGCGGGCGTGATCGAAGCTTTCTTCGTCGCTGATCGAGTAGGCGCTGCGCACGCTCGACAGGTCGGTGATCGACGGAATGAAGTCTTCGCCGATGCCTTCCACCGCCCACGAACCGGCGGTGCCGAGATGCTTGCTGCGGCTGTATTCAGCCATCACCGAACCGACCGGGTCGGCCAGCACCATTTCAAGATCCGGTTGCACACGCTTGAAGAAGCGGGTCAGGCCGGTCAGCGTGCCGGCCGAACCGACGCCGACCACGATGGCGTCCAGGTCATGCTCGGTCTGCGCCCAGATTTCCGGCGCAGTGCTGCATTCGTGGGCCAGCGGGTTGGCCGGGTTGTTGAACTGGTCGGCGAAGAAGGCGCCGGGAATGTCTTTCGCCAGACGGGCGGCGACGTCCTGGTAATACTCGGGGTGACCCTTGCCGACATCGGAGCGGGTGATGTGCACTTCGGCGCCCATGGCCTTGAGGTGCAGGACTTTTTCCGTGGACATCTTGTCCGGCACCACCAGCACGACGCGGTAGCCCTTGGCGCGGCCGACCAGCGCCAGGCCCAGGCCGGTGTTGCCGGCGGTGGCTTCAACGATCGTGCCACCGGGTTGCAGGCGACCGTCGCGTTCGGCGGCGTCAATCATCGCCAGGCCGATACGATCCTTGATCGATCCGCCGGGGTTCTGGGATTCAAGTTTGAGAAACAGAGTGCACAGGCCGGTATCGAAGCGGGTGATTTGTACCAGCGGAGTATTGCCGATCAGCCCAAGTACGGCAGGGCGTGATTCCTTTGACATTTCTTCACCTCTTTGTGGTGTTGATCGCGTTCCATTCGCGGGGGAAAAGCTCGCGTGCAACATAGGCTCAGACATCAACTGTCGCAACCATTAGTCAGCGTGCAATTCAGCCATTTCGATCTAACCATAGAACGAAATCAGAGAGGGGAAGGGAGCGATTTACAGAGGTTTACACAGAGGCGTCATTGAGTATTCAAAGGGCGTCTTCACCGTCGTGAAAAGCTTGATCTGGCAGTGAAAATCCTGCAGCGAAAATCGCTCAGTGATTGCTCATCAGACCGTGCAGAACCCCCAGCCGCAAACCCGGCTCGGACGGCACCATTTGTGCGATTCCGAAGACCTTGAAAGCCGCGAGCATCACGACAAGACCGCCGGGCAGAATGCTCTGGCGATGGGGTTGCAGGCCAGCCAGTTTCAGCTGTTGAACATTGCCGACTTCCAGCAGGCGCAACGACAGCCGCAACAGGCCGCCGTAGGTGATACCGCTCTGGCCATGATCGTTCAGGCGATTGGCCTTGAGCACTTTGGCGAGCATCCGCGCGGTGCCCGAGGAGCCGATCGTCTGTTGCCAGCCCTGGGCGCGATAACGGCGGGCGACTTTTTCGAATTGCAGGATGGCCACGCGTTCAGCTTCTTGCAGGGCGCCCGCACAAATCTCGCCGTTGCGAAAGTAGCGCGCGCTCAACGTGCCGCTGCCGATGGCGATGCTTTCAGTCAGCAACGGTTGCGAGCCCTGGCCGAGAATCAGTTCGGTGGAGCCACCGCCAATGTCGACCACCAGGCGCATGTCATCGGCGACCGGCAGGGTGTGAGCCACGCCGGCGTAGACCAGGCGCGCTTCTTCTTGCCCGGAAATCACATCGATACTGAAACCCAGATGCCGCTCCGCGCTGGCCAGAAACAACTGGGCATTGTCCGCCTCGCGTACGGCGCTGGTGGCCACTGCCCGCACACGGCCAGGCTCGAAACCGCGCAGTTTCTTGCCGAACCGCGCCAAGGCCTGCCAACCGCGATCCAGAGCCATTTCGTCGAGCGCCCGGCCGTCGAAACCTTCGGCCAGACGCACCGGCTCGCGCAAGGTTTTGACCTCCTGAATCATGAAGCCCTTTCTGCTGCGCACCGACTGGCCAATCATCATGCGAAACGCATTCGAGCCCAGGTCGATGGCAGCAAACAGCGAGGCGTCTTCTTTCATGGGAGTCCTTGCAAATCTTCCGTCGGGAGGCTCGGGACGGTTTGCGAGGATTCTGCCGTGGGTTCGATGACAACCTGATGACGCGCGCGGGGCGGTTCAATGAACTTATCGCTGTCATGACACTGTCATTATCGGGCGCCTATTCTTGGCCCCAATAAATCGCGTGCTTTTCATGATTTTGGCTGCCAACTTTGGCAGCTTTTTTTTGCCTGCGATTTGACTGGTCAGCGAAATTTGCAATTCCCAGGAATGCCCGATTAATATACGTTCCATATATATTCCATATCGGATTTTGCCATGGGCATCGTAAAGATTTCAGAGGACATGCACGAAAATCTGCGCATCTCCAGCAACGCACTCAGCCGCTCGATCAACGCGCAGGCCGAGCACTGGATGCGCATCGGCATGCTCGCCGAGCTCTATCCCGACCTTGATCACCACGCCATCTGCCGGTTGCTGATTCGCGCCGAGCAAGCGGGTGGTCTGGATCTGCAACAAATCTGTGCCCTGGCCGATGCCGCGCAGAACATCCCGGTTCAAGAGGCAGCCAAGGCATGAGAAACCCGATCAAGATCAACACCCAAGCTGAAATCGCCCAGTCGCGCGAGGCCGGCAAACTGGCCGCCGAGGTGCTGGCGATGCTGGTGCCGCACGTCAAGGCCGGGGTCACCACCGATCAGCTCGACCGCTTGTGCAACGACTACATCGTCAATGTGCAGAAAGCGATTCCGGCCAACGTCGGTTATCACGGCTTCCCGAAAACTGTCTGCGCCTCGGTCAACGACGTGGTCTGTCACGGCATTCCTTCGGGCCGGGTGCTGAAGGATGGCGACATCGTCAACCTCGATATCGCCGTCATCAAGGATGGCTGGTTCGGTGACACCAGCCGCATGTACGTGGTTGGCGAACCGACGCCCGAGGCGCGGCACCTGATCAAGACCACCTACGACGCCATGTGCGCCGGCATCCGCGTCGTGCGGCCGGGCGCGACGCTGGGCGACATCGGCCATGCGATCCAGACGCTGGCGGAGAAAGAAGGGTTCAGCGTGGTGCGCGAGTATTGCGGGCACGGGATCGGCAAGGTTTATCACGATGAGCCGCAAGTGCTGCATTACGGTTATCCGGAGCAGGGCTTGAAGTTGAAGGCGGGGATGATCTTTACCATCGAACCGATGCTGAATGCCGGCAAGCGCCATGTGAAGAACATGCCGGATGGCTGGACCGTGCTGACCAAGGATGGCTCGCTGTCGGCGCAGTGGGAGCATATGGTGGCGGTGACTGAGGACGGGTTTGAGGTGTTGACGGTTTGGCCTGATGAGATTGAGGGGTTTGCGCCGATCAGTTGATAGCGAGTCGCCTGTTTCCCCTCACCCTAACCCTCTCCCGGAGGGAGAGGGGACTGACCGAGTTGTCTTGCGCTCTACATCGACCTGAAAAACCGGGTTGATTATGGATTCGGCACAGCAATTTCAGGTCGGCGGCGATTATGGATTCACTTTAAGGCTTTCAGGTCGGCGTACTTCTCCAATATTCCCCAATCGGCCCCCTCTCCCTCCGGGAGAGGGCTGGGGTGAGGGCGGGCAGGCGACTCGGTGTTAATGAGCCCCCGCCGCTTTGTTCAAATCACTCTCGGCCCACTCGGTATAGACGCATGCATCCGCCGTCGCCCAACGCACCTGCACCGGATCCCCAGCCTTCAGCGGCATCCCCGTCGCCGACAACGCCTTCACCGTCATCGAAGTCCCGCCGGAAGTCACCACACTGCACGTCTGGCTCTCACCCAGAAACAAAACCTCGACCACCTTCGCCGAAACCTCATTCCAACCCGCCGCCAATGGTTCGCCGGCCGCTTGCTGCACGCTCAACGCCAAAGCCTTTTCCGGACGCACCATCAGCAGCACATCCTGCCCGGTCTGTAATCCAGCGGTGAGACGGATCGACAGCGACTGCCCCTCAAAACTCGCCGCCGCATTACCCTGCGCCTTGAGCTTGAGAAAGTTCGAGTTGCCGAGGAAAGACGCCACAAAAGCATTCGGCGGATTCTGGTAAAGGTCATAACCGCTGCCGAGCCCGACAATCTTGCCGTGACTGAAAATCGCGATGCGCTGGGACAGGCGCATGGCTTCTTCCTGATCGTGGGTCACGTAGACGATGGTGATGCCGAGACGGCGGTGCAACTGGCGCAACTCGTCCTGCAAGTCTTCACGCAGTTTTTTGTCCAGCGCACCGAGGGGCTCGTCCATCAACAGGATGCGTGGCTCGTAAACCAGTGCCCGTGCAATGGCGACCCGTTGCTGCTGACCGCCAGACAGTTGCGAAGGACGGCGATGAGCGAACTGCTCCAGTTGCACCAGTTTCAGCATCGCATCGACGCGTTTATCACGCTCGGCAGCCGCGAGTTTGCGGATCGCCAGCGGGAACGCGATGTTGTCGCGCACCGACAGATGCGGGAACAGTGAATAACGCTGGAACACCATGCCGATGTCGCGCTTGTGCGGTGGCACGTTGACCAGCGACTGGCCGTTGACCAGGATCTCGCCGCTGCTCGGGGTTTCGAAACCGGCGAGCATCGACAGCGTGGTGCTTTTGCCCGAGCCGCTGGAGCCGAGGAAGGTCAGGAACTCGCCGTCCTTGATGTCCAGCGAGATGTTGTCCACGGCGGCGAAATCGCCGTAGTGCTTGTTCAGGTTGCGCAGGCTGACCAGGGGTTTGTCGTTCTGCTGGGATGCGTCTTTGATCACGGCACTCATGTCGTACTCCTGGGCGCTCAGGCGCTGATTTCGTTGCGCCGGCGCAGAGCGGCGGCGATCACCATGACCAATACCGACAGGCCGATCAGCAGCGTCGAGGCGACGGCGATCACGGGCGTCAGGTCCTGGCGCAGGGTGGTCCACATTTTCACGGGAAGGGTTTGCAGGGTCGGGCTGGCCATCATCACGCTGAGCACCACTTCGTCCCACGAAACCAGGAAGGCGAAGAGGGCGCCGGCCACCATCCCCGGGCGGATTGCCGGAAAAGTTACTTTGAACACCGCTTGCAGGCGTGACGCACCGCAGATCACCGCCGCGTCTTCAATCGACTGATCGAACAGCTTCAACGAGTTGATGATCGAGATGATGGTGAACGGCAGCGCGACGATTACATGGCTGACGACGAAGGCGAACATCGTCCCGGTGTAGCCGAGCTTGAGGAACAGCGCGTACACCGCCACGGCGATGATCACCAGCGGCACGATCATCGGCAGGGTGAACAGACCGTAGAGCATTTCCCGGCCGGGAAAGCGCCCGCGCACCAGTGCAAAGGCAGTCGGCAAACCGAGGGCCACGGCACAGATCGTGGTCAGTACCGCGACCTTGAGGCTGGCCGCTACGGCGTTCATCCAGTCGGCGTTGGAGAAGAACTGGCCGTACCATTTCAGCGTCCAGCCCGGTGGCGGGAACACCAGCCACTGGGACGAACCGAACGACAGCAGGACAATGAACACGATCGGCAACAGCAGAAACAGCGCGATCAGGCCGGTGGTTGCGTACAGGCCGAAGCGCATCCGGCGGCTCATGGCATTGGGAGTCAGGAGCATGTCGGCTTACCTCGCGTTACTGGCGCCAACCGGGGATTCCGGCTGAAGCTTCAGGTAGAAGTAGAACAGCACCAAAGTGATGACGATCAGCAACGCGGCGCCGGCGCTGGCCAGACCCCAGTTGAGGAACGATTGCACCTGCTGAATGATGAATTCAGGCAGCATCATGTTCTGCGCCCCGCCCAGCAGCGCCGGGGTGACGTAGTAACCGAGCGACATCACGAACACCATCAACCCGCCGGACGCCAGCCCCGGCCGGCACAGCGGCAGGAACACCCGGAAGAAGTTGGTCCAGGGACTGGCGCCGCAGATCGAACCGGCCTGCAGGATCATCGGGTCGATGGCCTGCATGGTCGCCTGCAACGGCAGCACGATGAACGGGATCATGATGTAGCTCATGCCGATCACCACGCCGGTCAGGTTGTGCACCATTTCCAGCGGTTGATCGATGATGCCCATGGCCATCAAGGCTTTATTGATGACGCCCGAAGCCTGCAGCAACACCAGCCACGAATAGGTGCGGGCGAGGAGGCTGGTCCACATCGACAGCAGCACGATGTTGAGGATCCAGCGGCCCCAGCCCCGTGGCACCAGGGTGATAGCCCAGGCCAGCGGAAAGCCCAGTAGCAGACTGAACACGGTCACCAGTCCCGCCACCGAAAAGGTGTTGAACAGCACCCGAGCGTACGCCGAGTTAGCGAACAGTTGTTCATAGTTGCCAAGACCCGGCACCGGTTCCAGCACGCCGCGCAGCAAAAGCCCAATCAACGGCGCGAGAAAGAACAGGCCGAGGAACAGCAGCGCCGGCGCGAGGTTGCCGGCGCCGCGCCAGCGTTGCTTGAGGGACGGGGCTTGCGCCATTGCACTCGCCTTTTTGCCTTCAGCCGACCCGGCAGCGCTGGCGGCGCTCCCGGTGGCAGTGGAGGGACGGGACGCGGTGGCCGCCATTTTCATTTGACCAGCCATTCGTTCCACCGTGTCGCGATGGCCTGGCCGTTCTTGGCCCAGTACGCGAAATCAAGAGTGATCTGATCCTTAGCGTAGGCAGTCGGCAGGTTCGGGGCCAGCGTCGAGTCCAGACGCTGCACACTGTCGACGTTGACCGGGGCGTAGGCGGTGAGGTTGGAGAAGTCCGCCTGACCTTTGGCGCTGCTGGCGCTGGCCAGGAACTTCATCGCCGCGTCCTTGTTTTTCGAGCCCTTTGGCACCACCAGAATGTCGGCCATGACCAGGTTCTGTTTCCAGCTCACGCCGACCGGTGCGCCGTCTTCTTGCAGGGCATGGATCCGGCCGTTCCAGAACTGACCCATGCTTGCTTCACCGGACGCCAGCAGTTGCTGCGACTGCGCGCCGCCGCCCCACCAGACGATGTCTTTCTTGATGGTGTCGAGTTTCTTGAAGGCGCGATCCAGATCCAGCGGGTAGAGCTTGTCGGCCGGCACGCCGTCGGCGAGCAGGGCCAGTTCCAGCACGCCGGGGCTCGGCCATTTATAGAGGGCGCGTTTGCCGGGAAAGGTCTTGGTGTCGAACAGTGCGCTCCAGTCCTGCGGCTTGTTGGCGCCGAGTTTGCCCTCGTTGTAGCCGAGGACGAAGGAGAAGAAGAACGAGCCGACGCCGTAGTCGCTGACGAAACGCGGGTCGATCTTGTCGCGCTGGATCTGTTTGAAATCGAGGGGTTCGAGCAGGCCTTCGGCGGCGGCGCGCAGGGCGAAGTCGGCTTCGACATCGACCACGTCCCATTGCACGTTGCCGCTTTCGACCATGGCCTTGAGTTTGCCGTAGTCGGTCGGGCCGTCCTGCACGACGGTGATGCCGCTGGCCTTGCTGAACGGATCGGCCCAGGCCTGTTTCTGCGCATCCTGGGTGCTACCGCCCCAGCTGACAAAGTTCACACTCTCGGCGGCCATCGCGGCCTGACCGGTCACGCTCAGCAGTCCCGCAAGAAAGATCGCGGTTGCAGCTTTGTTCAACACCATTTTTACGCCCTCATTGTTGTGTTTTTGAGCGGGCTTGCTTTGTTGCCCGCCTGTCGGGAGCAGTAGCTGGACGGTTTTTCAGGTCGTCCGGTCTATGGAATATCATATTATGGTATTCCAAACTTTGTGCAAGCATTTTGCCGTACCGGCTATCTGTTGATTTTGGTTTTTTGGATGTGCTCGGCACGAGTTGTAGGGCGCACTTCAGATCCAGCCCCTCACCCCAGCCCTCTCCCGGAGGGAGAGGGAGCCGACCGAGTTGTTTTACCGCTATACATCGACCTGAAACTCAGAGTCGAACTCGAGTTTTGAACAGCATAGAAATCTGCTCCCTCTCCCCCCGGGAGAGGGCTGGGGTGAGGGCAGCATTAGTCGCTTGAAATGCAACATCCAATCACTCGGTGAACGGAATACTCTCGACCACCTCAAGATCGTAGCCGGTCAAACCGGCGTATTTGAGCGGCGGGCCCAGGTGACGCAGCTTGCCGACGCCCAGGTTCTGCAGAATCTGCGCCCCGGTGCCGACCTCCGAATAAATCCGCGATTGCGAACGACTGAACTGTCGAGGCGGCTGAGTCAGTTGCGGAATGCGCTCCAGCAGCGCCTGGGACGACTCATGATTGGCCAGCACCACCACCACGCCATGCCCTTCGGCCGCGACCCGTTGCAGCGCCGCCCACAACGTCCAGTTCGACGGCCCGCTGTACTCGGCACCGACCAGATCCCGCAGCGGATCGATCACATGCACGCGCACCAGCGTCGGCTCTTCACGGCGCAATTCACCCATGACCATCGCCATGTGCACGCCGCCCTCGATACGGTCTTCGAAAGTGATCAAACGGAACGTGCCATGCACCGTCGGCAACTCGCGTTCGCCGATACGCTCGATGGTGTGTTCGGTGCTCAGGCGATAGTGGATGAGGTCGGCGATGGTGCCGATCTTGATCCCGTGCTTGCGCGCGAAGACTTCCAGATCCGGACGGCGGGCCATGGTGCCGTCGTCGTTCATCACCTCGACGATCACCGAGGCCGGCGTGAAGCCCGCCAGCCGCGCCAGATCACAACCGGCCTCGGTGTGGCCGGCCCGGGTCAGCACGCCACCTTCCTTGGCGCGCAGCGGGAAGATATGGCCGGGCTGCACCAGGTCTTCTGCACGAGCGTTCGGCGCCACCGCAGCGGCAACCGTACAAGCGCGGTCAGCGGCGGAAATGCCGGTAGTCACGCCGACCGCCGCTTCGATGGAAACCGTGAACGCGGTGCTGAACACGCTGCCATTGCTCGGCACCATTTGCTCCAGCCCCAGGCGCTGGCAATGATCGTCAGTCAGCGTCAGACAGATCAGCCCCCGAGCCTCGCGGGCCATGAAACTGATCGCCTCGGGCGTGCAACGATCAGCGGCCAGCAGCAGGTCGCCTTCGTTTTCCCGGTCTTCGTCATCGACCAGCAACACCATTTTGCCGAGGCGATAATCTTCGATGATTTCTTCGATGCTGTTGAAGGCCATGCTGGACTCTCGATGTGGATGAAATTCGTGGTATACCATAATACAAAATCAACCAAGAGGTCACTATGAAGGCGTACTGGATTGCTCACGTGGACATCACCGATCCCGATCACTACAGCCAATACACCCAGCGCGCGCCGAAAGCGTTCGCCGAGTTTGGTGCGAGGTTTTTAGCCAGAGGCGGGCGCAGCGAAGCAATGGAAGGCCGGACGACGCCACAGCGCAGTGTGGTGATCGAGTTCGACAGCTACGAGCAGGCGGTGGCGTGCTACCGCTCGGCGGCGTATCAGGAAGCGAAGAGCTACCGCGAGGAGTGGGCGAGGGCGGAAATCGTCATCGTCGAAGCTATCGCCCCGCTTTAAGCCACACTACAGATCCCTTGTGGGAGCGGGCTTGCTCGCGAATGCGGTCAATAATTCAACGTTAATGGCGAATGACACGACGCCTTCGCGAGCAAGCCCGCTCCCACAGGGGGAGTGGTGATCTTCAACGCATAAAATGAATCTTGCCGCTGTCGTCATTGCCCATGTACATGCCATACACCCCGGCCTGGCGTTCCTCGATGTAGCGTTCGAGGATCTGCCGGATCGCCGGGTAGTAGATCTGCTCCCACGGGATGTCTTCGGGGGCGAAGAATTTGCAGGCGAGGGTTTCCGGGCCGTACTGGCCGGTGATTTCCAGCGCGAGGGCGCGGAAGATGATGTAGACCTCGCTGATCTTCGGCACGCTGAAGATCGAATACGGCGAGACGATTTCCGCGCGTACGCCGCTTTCTTCCCAGACTTCACGCAGGGCGGCCTGTTCGGTGGTTTCGCCGCTTTCCATGAAACCGGCGGGAAGGGTCCAGGTGCCCGGGCGCGGGGGAATCGCCCGTTGGCACAAGAGGTATTTGCCGTCCTGCTCGATGATGCAGCCGGCGATGATCTTCGGGTTCACATAGTGGATGTAGCCGCAGCCGCGGCACATCAGGCGCTCGTGCGTATCGCCCGGCGGCACTTGCTGACCGAGGTCGGCGCCACCGCATTTCGGGCAAAAGCTCGGGCTGAACATGTCAGTGACCTATGCGTGGTTCTTTCAGGGCGATGGGCAGGGTGATGGCCGGTGTGGCGCCGGTCTCTTCCTGTTTGCGCTTCAGATAATCGAGGGCCACCGCAGCGGCGGCGCGCACGTGATCGACGCACGCCTGGTGCGCCGCCAGCGCGTCGCCGCTTTTTATTGCCTCGACCATTTTTTCCATTTCCTGGTTGCTCGCGCCGCGACGGTTTTCCTGGGACACCGACGTCGCCCGCAGGTAGCTGATGCGCGCCTGCAACTGACGCAACTGCGTGGCCGCGACATGGTTGCCTGAGCCTTCGAGCAGCACGTCGTAGAAACCTTGCACAGAGTCGATCACCTGTTGCAGCTCGCCATCCTTGAGCGCCTTGCGGTTCTCGTCGAGGGCTTTTTCCAGGGCCTTGATGTCCTTGGCCTTGGCGCGCAGGGTGAACAGCTGGACGATCAGGCCTTCGAGCACGCAGCGCAGCTCATAGATGTCGACCGCATCGGCGAGGGTGATGATCGCCACGCGCGGGCCTTTGGCATCGGCGAATTCCACCAGGCCTTCGGATTCCAGGTGACGCAAGGCTTCACGCACAGACGTACGGCTCACGCCCAGGCGATCGCACAGATCGCGCTCCACCAGGCGATCGCCCGGCAGCAGCTGGAAGTTCATGATGGCGCTTCGCAGTTTATCCAGCACGATTTCGCGCAGGGTGACGGGGTTGCGATTGACCTTGAAGCTGTCGTCGAGTGGCAGGCGTTTCATGGGGTCCGCTCTTTAAGTTGGCTGTCCATGCCAGACGGGCATTCAAACAGCCGAGGGGTTAACTGGAGGCCTCGGCGTCGGCTTCGGCGAAGGCTTCACGGGCTAGCCGGAAACTGTCCACGGCTGCCGGGACGCCGCAATAAATACCGACCTGAAGCAGAATTTCGCGTATTTGCTCACGACTCAGGCCGTTACGCAAGGCGCCGCGCACATGCAGCTTGAGTTCATGCGGGCGGTTCAACGCGGAGATCATCGCCAGGTTGATCATGCTGCGCTCCTTGAGCGACAGACCCTCGCGCCCCCAGACATGGCCCCAGCAGTATTCGGTGACCATTTCCTGCAGTGGGCGGTTGAAGTCGTCGGCGTTCTCGATCGAGCGCTGCACATAGGCTTCGCCGAGCACCTGGGTGCGGATCTTCAGGCCTTTCTCATACTTCTCGTTACTCATAAGTCCTCCAGTCACCACAATTCCCTTGTGGGAGCGGGCTTGCTCGCGAACGCGGTAGCTCACTCAGCATAGATGTCGACTGACACGACGCCTTCGCGAGCAAGCCCGCTCCCACAGTGGAATCTGTGTGAATCTCTCAGCCCAGTGTCGGCAACGCGCCGAGCTTGCCCTTGTGATAAATCATCGGCGTCACCGGCTGCGCCGGCAGGATCAGGTTCTTCACCGCGCCGACGATGATCGCGTGGTCGCCGCCGTCGTACTCTCGCCACAGTTCGCACTCGATGATCGCCGTGGCTTTGGCGAGGATCGGGTTACCGAGCTCGCTCAGGTGCCACTCGATGCCATTGGCCTTGTCCTTGCCTTTGCCGGCGAAGGCGTATGCCTCGGCGGTCTGGTCAGCCGACAGCAAATGGATCGCGAAACGCTTGCTGTCGCGCAGCACCGGGTAGGTGTCGGAGGCGTAGTTGGGGCAGAACAGCACCAGCGCCGGATCAATCGACAGTGCACTGAAGGCGCTGGCGGTGATGCCGACGATGCCGCCGTCCGGGTCGAGGGTGGTGACCACCGTGACGCCAGACGGAAACGAGCTCATCACATCTTTGTAAATGCCGGGTTCGATCATGTCGCAGGACTCCTAGCGCATCACAAACGGATCAGGCATCGGTGCCTGAGAGAGGTTGATCCACACCGTTTTCAGTTCGGTGTAGGCCAGCACCGAATCGATGCCGCTTTCGCGTCCATAGCCACTGTTCTTGAAGCCGCCGATCGGTGCCATCGCTGACACCGCGCGGTAGGTGTTGACCCAGATGATCCCCGAGCGCACGTCCCGGGCCAGACGATGGGCGCGGCCCAGATCGCGGGTCCAGATGCCGGCGGCGAGGCCGAACTGCGAGTCGTTGGCAATCGCCAGCGCTTCGGCTTCGTCCTTGAAGCGGATGACCGAGGCCACCGGGCCGAAGACTTCTTCCTGCATGATTTTCATCGAGTTGCGATCGCACTCGAACAGCGTCGGTTCGTAGAACCAGCCGTCACCGACGCCACTCGGCCGCTTGCCACCCAGTCGCAGGCGCGCACCTTCGGCAATCGCGTCGGCCACCAGTCCTTCGACCACCGCCAGTTGCTGCGCGGTGGCCATCGGGCCCATTTCGCTGCTGTCGTCCTGCGGGTTGCCGATGCGGATACGCTGGGCGCGTTCCACCAGTCGGCTGACGAACTCGTCGTAGATTTCGTCCTGTACCAGCAGTCGCGAACCGGATACACAACTCTGCCCGGACGCGGCGTAGATCCCGGCAATCGCGCCATTGATCGCGCTGTCGAGGTCGGCGTCGGCGAAGATGATATTCGGCGACTTGCCGCCCAGTTCCAGCGACAGCTTGGCGAAGTTCTCGGCACTGCTGCGCACCACATGCCGGGCCGTGGCCGCGCCGCCGGTAAAAGCGATCTTGCGGATCAACGGATGGCGGGTGAGGGCGGCGCCGGTGCTCGGGCCGTAGCCGGTGACGACGTTGACCACGCCCGGCGGAATCCCGGCTTCGAGGGCCAGACGCGCCAGCTCCAGAATGGTCGCCGAGGCGTGCTCGGACGGCTTGATCACGATGGTGTTGCCGGCAGCAAGGGCCGGAGCCAGTTTGATCGCGGTCAGATACAGCGGGCTGTTCCACGGAATGATCGCGGCGACCACACCCATGGCTTCGTGCACGGTGTAGGCAAACAGGTCGGGCTTGTCCAGGGGCAGGGTGCCACCTTCGAGCTTGTCGGCGAGGCCTGCGGTGTAGTGGAAAAATTCCGGCAGATAACCGACCTGCCCCCGGGTTTCTCGGATCAGTTTGCCGTTGTCGCGGCTTTCCAACTGCGCCAGTTGTTCCTTGTTTTCAGCGATCAGGTCACCGAGACGACGCAGCAATTTGCCGCGGGCGGTGGCGGTCAAACCACGCCACGCCGGGCTGTCGAAGGCAGTCTGCGCGGCCTGCACGGCGCGTTCGACGTCGGCTTCGTCAGCGTCGGGCAGTTCGGCCCAAGGCTCGGCCAGTGCCGGGTTGAGGCTTTCGAAAGTCTTGCCGGAGAGGGCATCGACCCATTCTCCGCCGATGCACATCTGGAAGCGTGCGAGTGTCATGCAACGATCCCCTTTATATGATTTTGTCGGGCGTGTGCGGTTTCGAGAAATTCCAGCAACAGCTGATTGACCAGTCGCGGCGACTCTACCGGCATCATATGCCGTTGCTCGGGCAGCACGGCAACCTTCGCACCGGGAATGCGTGCGGCCAGTTGCTCGGCCATTTCCGGGGTCGATCCGGGGTCCAGCTCGCCGGTGGCGATCAGCGTCGGCGCCTGGATGCTGCCCAGGTCGTCGGCGCGATACATGTCCTGCGTGGCGAACAGTTCGTAGGTGGTCAGGTAACCCTGCGGGTCGTTGCCGGCCAGGGTCTGGCGGATCGCGGCGATCTGCGCCGGATTGGCCGCCTGATATTCACGGCTGAACCAGCGCGACAGCGCCGCTTCGGCATTGGCATCCGGCCCGTGTTCGGCGGCCTGGGCGGTGCGGGCGATGACGCCGGCACGCTGCTCTTCACTGCGGTTGAACACACTGTTGAGCACCACCAGGCTTTTCAGGCGCTCCGGGTAATGCAGGGCAAAGGCTCGCGCCACCAGACCGCCCATGGAAAAACCGATCACCGATGCGAGCGGCAATTGCAGGTGGTCGAGCAGCTCCAGTAACTGATCGGCATAACCGAGCAGGGCGGTGCCACTGGCCGGGCGCGGACTGGCGCCATGCCCGAGCATGTCGTAGGCGATCACCCGGTATTGCGTGGCCAGGCCAACGATCTGGCCGCCCCACATTTCTTTGTTCAGGCCCACGCCGTGGATCAACACCACGGGGTGGCCCTGGCCGGTCGCCAGATAACTGGTGCCGGCCGGGGTGAGTTCAGCGGTATGCCGAATCATGGAGCGCTCCTGCAATGCCTTCTTGTTTTGATTACTGGGCTTTTTCAGCGGCCAGTTCTTCCAGATCGATGTAGCGGTTGCCGATGCGCGGGTGCAGGCGACCACCGTCGGCGCAACCGAGCACCACAACGATTTCGTCGGCGCGCGGGGCGTCTTCAATCTGCATTTCCAGGGTGATGTAGTGCGAGCGCAGGCCTTCGTCGTCCTTGTGCATCATCGGGATCTGGATCGAGGTGCCCGGACCGCCGCGCTTGTTAGTGAAGCTCAGGTAGCTCTTGGCCTTGACCGCTTCGCGGTAGTGGTTGCCGAAGCGCAGGGTATGGATCACCGCCGAGGCGTGCTCGATCTCGCCATCGGCGCCGACCACTGCTGCCTTGCCGTAGGCCTCGATCTTCTCGGCACCGCCGATGATGCCCACCAGTCGCTCGACCATCATCGCGCCGAGGTCGGAGCAGTTGGCGCGGATCTGCGGCTTGAGGTCCTCGACAAAGCCATTGCCGACCCACGGGTTTTTCATCACGACAGCCAGGCCAACCATGGTCACCGGGGTGTCGGAAGCCTTGCCGCCTTCAATGAAGGTCTCTTCGACATAGCTGACGATCTTGCGAATTTCGAAACTCATGAGCTGCTCCGTAGGGGATAAAGAGTGTCTGTGCGTCTGATGGTATACCATAATACCGATCGTGCAAGTCCCCCTCGCAAGATTCCCGTCCATCAGTCGGACGAATGCCCGTGCATTCAGCCGCTGCTGTAATCCCTTTCGGTTAACAAAAGATAACGTTGCGCCGATTGTCAGACGTTTCGAATGCCCGATAGGATGAGCCAGCTTCCGAAGGGGCTCTGGATTGCGGGTTTCAGGACTATGCTTCTGACCAACCGTCGCTGGAGCACACTTGCGGCGCCCTTGAAGGCCGAATGGCCTAACAATAATAAATAGGGGAAGGTCTATGAGTCGTTGCCGCCCGCCGGCGTTTCGCAACACCGCGTTGCTGGCCACAGCACTCTCTCTGCTGGGCTTTGCCACCTTGTCGGCGCCCGTCCTGGCTGCCGAAGCGCCAGCCGATGTGGTCTACGCCATCGAATCGGCCAAGGCCCCGAAAAGCCTGATGCTCGATGTCGTTCACGCCGGATCCCGGCTGGTGGCGGTCGGGGATCGTGGGCACATTCTCTACTCCGACGATCAGGGCAAGACCTGGACCCAGGCCAAAGTGCCGAGCCGTCAGTTGCTGACGGCTGTGTATTTTGTCGATGACAAGCACGGCTGGGCCGTCGGTCATGACGCACAGATCCTCGCCAGCGAAGACGGCGGCCTGACCTGGACCAAACAGTTCGAAGATCTCAAGCGCGAATCGCCGCTGCTCGACCTCTGGTTCAAGGACGTCAACAACGGCCTGGCCGTGGGGGCCTATGGCGCGTTGCTGGAAACCACTGATGGCGGCAAGAACTGGCAAGACGTCAGCGACCGCCTCGATAACCAGGACCAGTTTCACCTCAACGCCATCGCCGCCGTCAAAGACGCCGGGCTGTTCATCGTGGGCGAACAGGGCGCGATGTTCCGTTCCGCCGACTGGGGGCAGACCTGGGAAAAAATCGAAGGCCCGTATCAAGGCTCGCTGTTCGGTGTGATCGGCACGGCCCAGCCTTCCACGCTGCTGGCCTACGGGCTGCGCGGCAACCTCTACCGCTCCACAGATTTCGGCAGCACCTGGCAGCAGGTCGAACTCAAGGCTGCACGCGGTGCGCTGGAATTCGGCCTGTCCGGTGCCACGCGGCTCGACGACGGCTCGATCGTCATCGTCGGCAACGGTGGCACGGTGATCAGCAGCAGCGACAACGGTGAAACCTTCAGCGTGTTCAACCGCCCGGATCGTATCTCGCTGTCGTCGGTCACTGCCGCCGGCAACGGCAATCTGATTCTCAGCGGGCAGGGTGGTGTGCGGGTGACTTCGCCGAACGGCGCCGAGCTGGGCAAATGAGCCGAATCAATAATAAGAAGGCGGGGCTATGACTTCCTTGAGCACTCATCATCAGGACAAGGCGACGTTTCTTGAACGCCTGATTTTCAACAACCGCCCGGCAGTGATCGTGATCTGCCTGCTGGTCAGTATTTTCCTGTTCTGGCAGGCCACGCTGATCCGGCCGTCCACCAGCTTCGAAAAAATGATCCCGCTCAAGCATCCGTTCATCGAGAAGATGATGGAGCACCGCAACGATCTGACGAACCTGGGCAACACCGTGCGCATTTCGGTGGAGGCCAAGGACGGCGACATCTTCTCCAAGGAGTACATGGAGACCCTGCGCCAGATCAACGATGAGGTGTTCTACATCTCCGGCGTCGACCGTTCCGGCCTGAAGTCGCTGTGGAGCCCGAGCGTGCGCTGGACCGAAGTGACCGAGGAAGGCTTTGCCGGCGGCGAAGTGATCCCGCAGAGCTACGATGGCTCCCAGGACAGCCTCGACATGCTGCGCAACAACGTGCTCAAGTCGGGCCAGGTCGGGCGTCTGGTGGCCAACGACTTCAAGTCGAGCATCGTCGACATCCCGCTGCTGGAGTCCTATCCGGACCCGCAGGACCAGGGCAAGTTGCTGGCGCTGGACTACCGCCAGTTCTCCCATGAACTGGAAGACAAGATCCGCAACAAGTTCGAAGCGCAGAACCCCAACGTCAAGATCCACATCGTCGGTTTCGCCAAGAAGGTCGGTGACCTGATCGATGGGCTGGTGATGGTGGTGATGTTCTTTGGCGTCGCCTTCGTCATCACCCTGATCCTGCTGTTGTGGTTCACCAACTGCCTGCGCAGCACCGTGGCGGTATTGAGTACCACGCTGGTGGCGGTGGTCTGGCAACTCGGTTTGATGCATTTCTTCGGGTTCGGCCTCGATCCGTATTCGATGCTGGTGCCGTTCCTGATCTTCGCCATCGGCATTTCCCACGGCGTGCAGAAGATCAACGGTATTGCCCTGCAATCGAGCGAGGCGGACAACGCACTGACCGCCGCACGGCGCACGTTCCGGCAACTGTTCCTGCCGGGGATGATCGCGATTCTGGCGGATGCGGTGGGCTTCATCACACTGCTGATCATCGACATCGGCGTGATCCGTGAATTGGCCATCGGCGCGTCCATCGGCGTGGCGGTAATCGTGTTCACTAACCTGATTCTGCTGCCGGTGGCGATTTCCTATGTGGGCATCAGCAAGCGTGCGGTGGCCAAGAGCAAGAAGGACGCGAACCGCGAACACCCGTTCTGGCGCCTGCTGTCGAATTTCGCCAGCCCGAAAGTCGCACCGGTTTCAATCGCGCTGGCCCTGATCGCCTTCGGTGGCGGCCTTTGGTACAGCCAGAACCTGAAGATCGGCGACCTTGATCAGGGCGCGCCGGAACTGCGTCCGGACTCGCGCTACAACAAGGACAACAACTTCATCATCAACAACTACTCCACCAGTTCCGACGTCCTGGTGGTGATGGTCAAGACCAAGTCCGAAGGCTGCTCGCGCTACGAGGCCATGGCGCCGATCGATGAGCTGATGTGGAAGATGCAGAACACCGAGGGCGTGCAGTCGGCGATCTCGCTGGTGACCGTGTCCAAGCAGATGATCAAGGGCATGAACGAGGGCAACCTGAAATGGGAAACCCTGTCGCGCAACCCGGATGTGCTGAACAACTCCATCGCCCGTGCCGACGGTCTGTACAACAACAGTTGTTCGCTGGCGCCGGTGCTGGTGTTCCTCAACGATCACAAGGCCGAAACCCTGGATCGTGCGGTGAAAGCCGTGCAGGAGTTCGCCAAGGACAACAACAAGGACGGCCTGGAATTCATCCTCGCGGCCGGTAACGCCGGGATCGAAGCGGCCACCAACGAGGTCATCAAGCAGGCCGAACTGACTATCCTGGTGCTGGTGTACATCTGCGTGGCGGTGATGTGCATGATCACCTTCCGCTCCTGGGCGGCGACCCTGTGCATCGTGCTGCCGCTGGTGCTGACGTCGGTGCTGGGCAACGCGCTGATGGCGTTCATGGGCATCGGCGTGAAGGTTGCGACGCTGCCGGTGGTGGCGCTGGGCGTGGGGATCGGCGTGGACTACGGCATTTACATCTACAGCCGTCTGGAAAGTTTCCTGCGTGCCGGCCTGCCGTTGCAGGAAGCCTATTACCAGACCCTGAAATCCACCGGTAAAGCGGTGCTGTTCACCGGCCTGTGCCTGGCCATCGGCGTATGCACCTGGATCTTCTCGGCGATCAAGTTCCAGGCCGACATGGGGCTGATGCTGACCTTCATGCTGCTGTGGAACATGTTCGGTGCGCTGTGGCTGCTGCCGGCGTTGGCCAAGTTCCTGATCAAGCCTGAGAAGCTGGCGGGGCAGAAGGGGAATTCTCTGTTTGCTCACTGATCCTGTTGGCTGAAATGAAAAAGCCGCAACCTTCGGGTTGCGGCTTTTTTATGGAGCAAGATCAAAAGCCCCTCACCCTAGCCCTCTCCCGGGGGGAGAGGGGACCGATCCGGGGATATTGGAGATCTACGCCGACTTGATCGACCTGCTTTGAATCCATAATCGACTCGGTTTTTCAGGTCGATGTATTACGCAAGACATCGCGGTCAGTTCCCTCTCCCCCCGGGAGAGGGCTAGGGTGAGGGCAAGCGGTCTCAAGGCTTAAGAGAGTTCAGCGCCAAGCACAACACTCAAAGCACTCCGCGCATCATCCAACTGCACCAGCGTCGCATGCCGAGCCCCCAACGCATCCCGGTTCTCGATCGCGGTCAGAATCGCCTTATGCCGGGGCAACGCCAGCTCATGCAGATTCGGCCGCTGATTCGAATGCTTCAACGCCTCGGCAATCGCCACCGACAGCATGTTGCACAGGTTCGCCAGCAAGTCGTTATGGGTCGCATCGGCGATGCGGCTGTGGAAATCCAGATCCGGTTGCAGCAAGGCCTCCGGCGTCGGCGCGGCTTCCATGCGTTGGTAGGCTTCGCCGATGGCTGCGATGTCGGCATCGGTCGCATGTTGGGCGGCGAGGGCGGCGGCGGCCGGTTCGATGATGCTGCGCACGCTGGTCAGCACATTGAAGAATTCATTCTGCGGGCTGCTTTGCATCAGCCAGTGCAATACGTCCGGGTCGAGCATGTGCCATTCGCGGCGCGGCTTGACTACGGTGCCGACACGCGGCTTCGAGTACACCAGCCCCTTGGCCACCAGCACCCGCGTGGCTTCGCGCAACACCGGCCGACTGACCGCGTACTCCTCGCAGAGCAAGGCTTCGGCGGGCAGTTTGTCGTCGGGCAGAAAGCGGCCGGAGACGATCTGCATGCCCAGTTCCTGGACGATGCGCGAGTGCATGCTTTTGCGGTCGGAAGGTTTGCGGTAATCCATGGGGAACGGCGCGATCCTGAACGATGGAGATGCCGCGCATCATAGCAGGCACCACACAATCTTGAGGCAGATACAGAGCAAATGTGGGAGCGGTCTTGCTCGCGAAAGCGGTGTGTCAGAAAAACACAGGTTGTTGACACTCCAC
>NZ_JBSVWF010000050.1:0-48397 GCF_054071635.1 Pseudomonas sp. SDO52101_S400
TTTTGATTTCTTGCGGCCAAAGGTCAAGCGAGAAGGCTTAACTGATCGGCATTAGGCCATGGCCTGCTCTTTTTCGTTGGGATGGCGGGTGAGGCAATGCGACTCAGAAATCCACGGTGGCCGAGACTTTCAGGGTGCGCGGCGTGCCCTGAGTCAGGTAACCGCCGTTGGCCGAGGCCCAATAGGCTTCGTTGGCGACGTTTTCCAGATTGGCCCGCAGGGTGATCTGCTTTTCATCCACTTTGAAGGCGTAGCGCGAGCCGATATCGAAGCGGGTCCACGCCGGAATGCTCTGGGTGTTGGCCGCGTTCAGGTACTGACCGCCGGTGCGCAACATGCGGGCGCTGAGGGCGGCGCCTTCCAGCCCCGGAATGTCCCAGTCGGCGCCGAGGTTGAACTGAAAGCGCGGCACCCCGACGGCGCGGTTGCCGTCATTCACACCGTTGCTGCTGCCTTCGAGTTCAGTCTTCATCAATGTCGCGCCGCTGAGCAGGCGCAGACCGTCGAGCGGTTCGCCGTAGACGTTGAGCTCTACGCCTTTGTTGGTCTGCTCGCCGTCGACCCGGAAGACGCCGTCCTGGGTGTAACTCGACGGTTGCTCGATGCGATAGACGCCGAGGCTGGCGCCGTAGCTGCCCATGTCCAGGCGCACGCCGGCCTCGACCTGCTTGCTGCGCACCGGGGCGAAGGTTTCGTCGCGGTTGATCGCGGTGGTCGGCGGCGTCGGGCCCTTGGCCAGGCCTTCGATACGGTTGGCGTAGAACGACACGTGTTCCCAGGGCTTGATCACCAGACCATAGACCGGGGTGGTGATCGACTCGTCATAACTCGAGGTGCGCGCACCGGTGACAGTGCTCCAGCCGTCGACTTTCAATGCCTGGCGACGTACGCCCAGGGTCAGCAGGATGCGGTCGTCGACGAAGCCGAGGGTGTCGGAGATCGCTTCGCTGCGCAGGGTGTTCTTGCCAGTGATGCGCGGGTCATTGATGTCGCTGGCGAACGAGGTGGCGGGCGGGCGAGGCTTGTCGGTGACGTTGTAAAGGTTGGTGCTGTAGCGCGAGGCATTGCCGATGGTTTCGTAGGCCGAGCGTTGCTCGCCCCAGATGCCGGCCCAGCCGAGGTTTAGTTGATGAGTGACGGGGCCGGTGTCGAAGCGACCGTTGAGGCCGGCCATTGCGCTCTGGTTGTCCTCGTCGTGGGGCGAATAGAGCATGCCGCCACGGGCGTTGCCGTTGAGATCGGTGACGGTCAGCGAGGAGTACACGCCGTTCTCGCGGGTGTGTTTGGCGCCGCCGGAAACGTACGCCGTCCAGTTGTCGTTCAGGTCGTATTCGGCCCGGGCCATGCCGAAGGTGTCTTCGAGTTGCGAATAGCTCCAGCTCTGGGCGTAGCTGGCGTTGGCGTGCGGCACCTTGGGGGCTTTTTTCAGGCTCGAATCGACGTAGATCACCGAACGGCCCTGATTGATCACCTGCTTCTGATAGCCGAAGTCGGTGGAAACCCGGAGGCGGTCGCCGCGATAGTCCAGGCCCAGACTGATCAGCGACGAGCGCTGGTCTTCTTCATCCACGGCGGTGTCACCTTCGCGCTGCATCAGGTTGACCCGCGCACCGAAGCGGTTGTCCTCGCCAAAGCGCTGACCCAGATCCAGATGCCCGCCGACCCGACCGTCGGCGCTGTAGTCGAGGGTGACGCTGCGGGTTGGCGTGTCCATGGCGCGTTTGGGTTGCAGGTTGATCCCGCCACCGATGCCGCTGCCGCTCGGGGTCACGCCGTTGACGAACGCGTTCGGGCCCTTGAACAGCTCGACCCGTTCCAGTGCCTCAGTGGCGATGATCTGCCGGGGCAGTACACCGTAGAGGCCGTTATAGGAAATGTCATCGGCGGCCAGCGGCAGGCCTCGAATCATGAACATCTGCGAAAAGTTGCCGAAGCCGTTGGACTGGCGCACCGATGAGTCGTTGAGGAGTACATCGCCGACGGTCTGTGCCTGCTGATCGGCCATGGTCTTGGCGGTGTAGCTGGTGACGCTGAAGGGCAGGTCGCTGACCTCCTGGTTCCCGAGCATGCCGATCTGCGCGCGGCGGGCGACTTGCTCGCCGCCGAAGGTGTCATCGCTGTTGTCGTGCAGGGCGCTGACGGTGGTGGCGCCCAGTTCCAGGGCACCGTCCGCCGCGACTTTTGGCGCCACGGTGTAGCCGTTGTTGCCGGTGCTGACCAGCTCGAAGCCGCTGCCTTCCAGCAAGCGGGAAAAACCGCTTTGCGCAGTGTAATTGCCTTGCAGGCCGGGGCTCTGACGATTGCCCAGTTGCGCCGGATCGAACGACAACGGCACGCCGACGCTCACCGCAAATTGCGCCAGCACATGGCTGAGCAGGCCGGGGCCGATGTTGACGCTCTGGCTTGAGCTTTCGCTGGCGCTGTCGGCGGCCAGGCCGAGGGTTGGCAGCAATGTGCCGAAGGCCAGGGCGAGGCTCAGGTTCAGGGCCTTGAGCGGGAAAGTGGCGGAGCGGGGCGGGGGCAATGCGGTCATTCGGCGATCCTGTCGGGCGCGTGGAATCAAAAGGTCTATCCACTCACCGAACGAGACGCGAAAAGGTATCAGTGAACATCGAAAAGTTTTTTGCCGGGCTCAGACACGGGGTTCGACCGACAGCCAATAGCGGGTCCGACTGTTGATGTTCAGCGGCAGGGTGTCGCTGAGCAGACGCAGGCTGGCGTCGGTGTCGCGCAGGGAAAACGCCCCGGACACACGCATCGCCGCGACGTCCGGATGACAGCGCAAGACGCCCCTACGATAGCGGCTCAATTCGCCGAGCAATTCGTCCAGGCGCATGTTGCTGGCCAGCAGCATGCCTTTGTCCCAGGCCAGGCTTGCGGTGTCGAAGGTTTCGGCGCTGTCGAAGCCGTTCAGCTTGAAGCGCTGTCGTTCGCCGGCCTTGAGCATCGCGCTTTGCTTGAGCAATTCCGGGGTGATTTGCACCTGGCCCTCCAGCACCGACACCAGGCTGCGCGAACCCTCGGTGCGCACGCAGAAACGTGTGCCGAGCGCACGGGCCAGGCCCTGTGGTGTTTCGACAATGAACGGGCGTGCGGCGGCGTCAACGGCGGTGTTGATCAGCACTTCGCCGTTGAGCAGCAAAACTCGACGCTCGACCGGGCTGAAAGCGATGTCCACGGCACTGTCGGTGTTGAGCAGCAGTTGAGTGCCGTCCGGCAATTGCAGGGTTTTCTGTTCGCCGACGGCGGTGCGCTGATCGGCGGTCCATTGCTGCCACGGCACGTGTTGCGAGGCGATGCCCAGTGGCCCCGCCATCAACAGGAGGCCGAGGCGGGTGAGGGTCTGGCGACGGCTGAGGCCTTCCTTGTGCGAAGCCCGTTGCAAGGTCTGGATCGCCACATTGGCTGGCACACTACGCAAATCCCCCAGCAGCGCTTCGGCCCGCAGCCAGGCCTGGGCGTGTTCGGCGCTGCGGCTGCGCCATTGGGCGATGGCCTGATGATCGGATGGCGAGGCGGTGCCCGAATGCAACTGCACCAGCCAGTCGGCGGCTTCACCGAGAATCTGTGGGTTGATCATCGACGAACTCATCAGGCGACACTCAGGCAGGCAATGAATGCGGCGCGCATGTGGCGCTTGACGGTAATCAGCGACACATTCAGGCGTGTGGCGATCTGCGCGTAGGTCAGGCCTTCGATCTGTGAAAGCAGGAAGGTATCGCGGGTCTGCGCCGGCAACTCACGCAGCAAGGCTTCGATGCGCCACAAAGTTTCGAGAATCAGATAGCGGGTCTCCGGCGACGGCACATCAGCGGCGGGCAGGCTGGCGATGGTTTCCAGGTAGGCGCGCTCGATGTCCTGACGACGCCAGCGGTCGATCACCAAGCCCTTGGCGATGTGCGTCAACAGCGCCCGGGGTTCGCTGCCCAGCGGCTTGATGACTTGACGGGTGAGCAGGCGCAAGAACGTATCGTGCGCCAGATCGGCTGCATCGCAGCGATTGCCCAACTTGCGCTGCAGCCAGCCCTGCAGCCACCCGTGGTGTTCGCTGTAGAGCGTCTGGACTTGCTGATTCAACGGCTGATCGAGGGACGACATGAAGAGCAGATACTCGTTTCGGGCATCCGTTGCCAGGGGTGCGATTGTGAGTGCGACTTGGGTGCAATTAAGAATTGATCGCATTCTAGTGGTACAGAACGAGCGCTGGCAATTGCCCCCTGACACTTTCTTTTCTGACGTCAGCGAAGTGGCCTACTCGTCTTCCGGGAGATTGGCTATTTGCCTGGCCCGGCCCCGGGACTAACGTAGCCACACATTCACTCGCCCCGGAGAACCACCATGAAACCTCGTGCCGATTTCTACACTGCTTCCCCAGACGCCCTGAAAGCGATGATCGCCCTGGAAACCGCCGTCTCGAAGCTGCCGCTGGAAAAGTCCCTGATCGAACTGGTCAAGCTGCGTGCCTCGCAAATCAACGGCTGTGCGTTCTGCATCGACATGCACACCGCCGACGCGATCAAGGGCGGTGAAACCCCACGCCGGTTGTTCGCCGTAACCGCATGGCGCGAAGCCCCGTTCTTCACCGACCGCGAACGCGCCGCGCTGCTGTGGACCGAGTCCCTGACCCAACTGAGCCTGACCCACGCCCCGGACGAAGATTACGAAGCGGTCGCTGCCCAGTTCTCGCCGAAAGAAATGGTCGACCTGACCGTGGCCATCAGCACCATCAACAGCTGGAACCGTCTGGCCGTGGGCTTCCGTAAAACCCCGCAGGCCTGATCGATCAATGTGCATCGGCACTCGGCGCGGCCGGTGGTTGCACCTTGCGCATCAAGGGCACCATCGCCGTGGCGATGACGAAGCACACCATGATCATCAGGAACGTGTCGCCATAGGTTTGCGTTTGCGCCTCGCGGTAGGTCAGCAGCCATAACTGATGCAGGCCGGCGGTGATGCCGACATCACCGCTTTGACCCAGTGCGGCGAAGTTGCCGCCGACCTGGGCCAGCCACTGATTCAACGCTTCGTTGCTGCTGTTCAGATGCTCGGCCAACCGCGTGAAGTGCAGGTTGGTACGGTCGTTGAGAATGGTCGCGCACGCGGCAATTCCGATTGCACCGCCCAGGTTGCGCATCAGGTTGAACAGGCCCGAAGCGTGCTTCAACCGCGCCGGCGCCAGCCCGCCAAGCGTCAGCGTCACCGCCGGCGGCACCGCCAGTTGCTGGGCAATCCCGCGCAGGGCTTGCGGCAGCATCAATTGCCCGGCGCCCCAATCGTGGGTGATCGGACTGAATTCCCACATCGACAACGCAAACAACGCCAGGCCCGCCATCATGATCCAGCGCAGATCGAGGCGGTTGGCCAGAAAGGCGTACAGCGGAATCGCCATGATCTGGAACACCCCGGTGGAAAAAACCGCCAGGCCAATGTCCAGCGCACCGTAGCCGCGCACCCGGCCGAGAAACAGCGGCGTCAGGTAAATCGTCGCGAACAGGCCGATGCCGGTGACGAAGGAAAAGAAGCAGCCGAGGGCGAAGTTGCGATCCTTGAGGGCGCGCAGGTCGACGATCGGATTGGCCACGTGCAGCGTGCGGCCGACGAATGCCACGCAGGCCAGCGCGCTGATCCACGCCGTGGTGAGGATGGTCTGGTCGCTGAACCAGTTCCAGCGCGGGCCTTCTTCGAGGGTGTATTCCAGGCAGCCGAGAAACAGCGCCAGAAACACCATGCTCAGATAGTCCGCACCCTTGAGCAGCGACAGTTCCGGCTGGTCGATCTTGACCAGCATCGGCACCGCAATGGCGACGAAAATCCCCGGCACCAGGTTGATGTAGAACAGCCAGTGCCAGGACGAGATATCGGTGATCCAGCCGCCGATCACCGGGCCCAATGTGGGCGCCAGCGAAGCCACGGCGCCGATGGTCGCGGCGGCGATCACCCGCTGTTTGCCGGTGAAGAAAAAGAACGCCGTGGTGAACACCAGGGGAATCATCGAGCCGCCGAGAAACCCTTGCAGCGCCCGAAAGGCGATCATGCTCTGGATGTTCCAGGCCGCGCCGCACAACAGGCTGGCGAGGGTAAAACCGACCGCCGAAGCGCAGAACAGCCAGCGCGTGGAGAATACCCGCGACAGCCAGCCCGACAGCGGGATCACGATGATTTCGGCGATCAGATAACTGGTCTGCACCCACGCCGTTTCATCGGTGCCGGCGGACAACCCGCCGCCGATATCGCGCAGTGAGGCCGAGACGATCTGAATGTCCAGCAGCGCGATGAACATGCCGATGCACATCGTGGCGAAGGCAAACACCTTGGTCGCCGTCGCCATTTCGGCGGCATTGAACGGCTGCGCGGGGACGGCGAGGGCGCGGCTCATGGCGCGCTGGCCACGGCGGTGGTTTCTGGCTGGGCGCGGGTGTCGACTTCAGCCGTCACCGACAGGCCCGGACGCAGGTGGCCGAGCACGCCGTCGGCCGGGTCGAGCAGGATCCGCACCGGTACACGCTGGACGATCTTGGTGAAGTTGCCGGTGGCGTTTTCCGGCGGCAGCACACTGAACTGCGAACCGGTGGCGGGGGCGAGACTGTCGAGGCGGCCGTGGAATTCCTGGCCGGACAACACGTCGGCGCGGATGCTCACGCGCTGGCCGGGTTTCATCCGCGCCAGTTGGTCTTCCTTGAAGTTGGCATCGACCCACAGGCCGCTGGCCGGCACCACCGACAACTGTTGCGAGCCGGCCTGGGCATAAGCGCCAACCCGCGCACGGCGGTTGCCGATCACGCCGTCGACCGGGGCGCGCAGTTCGGTGTAGCCGAGGTTGAGTTGCGCCAGATCACGTTCGGCCCGGGCTTGCTGGAGGGCGGCGCGAGCCTGTTGTTTCTGGGTTTCGATCACGGTGAGCTGGCGTTGCGCGGCCAGCAGTTCGGCCTGGGCTTTTGCGCTCAGGGCTTGCGCGGTCTTGAAGGTGGCGTCGGCCCGTTGCGCGCTTTCCACCGAGACTGCATTGGTGGTCACCAGACGTTTGTAGCGCGCGTTGTCGTCTCGGGAACGAGCAGTTTCGGCGCCGGCGGCATCGATGCCGGCACGGGCCTGGCCGATCACTGCTTGTTGCAGTTGTTCGGTAGCGTCCAGGTTAGCCAGCAGCGCTTCTTCGGCGGCAACCGCGCCTTCAGCCTTGGCCAGATTGGCGCGGTAATCGCGGGCATCGAGGCGGATCAGCACGTCGCCGGCCTTCACTGGCTGGTTGTCGCTGACCAGCACTTCTTCGATGTAACCGGCGACTTTCGGCCCGATCACTGTGACGTCACCGCCGATGTAGGCATCGTCAGTCTCCTCAAGAAATCGTCCGGCGCCCCACCAGTGCACGGCATACAGCCCGGCGAACACCAGCGCGGCCAGACCCGCAGTCGGCAACAGCAGGCGTTTGAGCAGGGGAGGTTTGGGAGTGCTGACCGGAACGGCGAGATCGGGTTCAACGGTGGGCATGCTGGTCATGGCGTAATACCTGCGAAGCGAGGTTGTTATTACGGCTGTAATATGACGCAGGTAATATTTCGTAGCAAATGATTTTTGCTGCCGGTCGTCGTTTGCTTATCGCAGCCAGTTGCCGGGCGTCGTGCCGGTCATGGTCTTGAAGAACGCAATAAATGCGCTGTCGCTGGCGAAGCCCAGTTCAAACGCGCAATAGCCGAGGTTGCGGCCGGTGGCGAGCAATTCCATGGCACGCATCAGTCGCCACTGCTGGCGCCATTGTTGATAGCTCATGCCGGTTTCGCGCTGGAAGATCCGGCCGATGGTGCGGCTGCTGGCACCGATCTGTTGTTCCAGCACTTGCAGCTCTGGCGGCAGTCCTTCGGGTTGCGCCAGCAAAGGTGTCAGACGTTTGTCCTGAGGCAGGGGCAACAGCATCGGTTGCTGCGCCGCGTCACGGATTTCACTCAGGCACAGCCCCAGCAGATGGATGAATTTTCCCTGTTTCCAATCGGTGTCGAAATCGGCGATCGCAATCGGCTCCAGCACGGCACGCAGCAACGGGCTGACTTCGATCACGCAGACCTGCTGCGGCAAGTCCCGGCACAGTTCGGGGATCAAAAAGATTGAGCGGTAATCGACACTTTGCTGCATCACCGCCCGATGCGTGACCCCGCCGGGAATCCACGCGGCCCGCGACGGCGGCAGCAGGCACAACTGCTGCGCCAGTGTGATGCGCGTGCAGCCCTGTCGGGTGTACAGCAGTTGCCCGCGCTGATGTCGATGTAACCCCGAGTCGTGATCGCCAAGGGTGGAAGCGATGCCGACCACCGGCGCCGGAAAGCGATCTGGATCAAAACGGTCGTGGGCATCGAGCCAGGCCATGGGTTGTCCGATTTCAACGATAAATTGTCAGGGTTCGGATAATACGTCAGTCATGACTTTTTAAACTCCTCGGCGGTTCAAGTTGAGGAGTTATCGTGATGAACAACAAGAAGCTTTTGATGTTGGCAATTGCGTTGCTGATGTTCCCGCAGATCGCCCAGACGTTGTTCAGCCCGGCGCTGGGAGATATCGGCCGAGTATTTGATGTTGGCCCGCAAGCGGCGGCGCAAACCCTGTCGGTGTACTTCCTGGCTTTCGCGTTTGGCGTGGTGACGTGGGGCCGGGTGTGTGACCGGATCGGCCGGCGGCCCTCGATGCTCGCCGGTCTGGCGATTTATGCGCTTGCCTGCGTATTGGGCTTGAGCGTTCGCAGTTTCACCGGTTTGTTGATGGCCCAGGCGCTGGCGGCATTCGGTGCCGCCGTCGGCTCGGTGGTGACCCAGACGCTGTTGCGCGATCGTTTTCGCGGAACGGAACTGGCCCAAGTGTTTTCTCTGGTGGGCATGGCGCTCGCGGCCAGTCCGGCCATCGGCCTGTTCAGCGGCGCGAGCCTTGTTCAGGGTTTCGGTTATCGCGGTGTACTCGTTGCGCTGTTGTTGCTGGCTTCAATCTTGTGGATCTGGAGTTGGCACAACCTGCCGGAAACCCGTCCGCCGCAACACACCTCCTTCGGCCTGTTCGCAACCATGGGCCAGATGTTGCGCGATCCGGGCATCTGGCGTTCGGCGCTGTGGATTGCATCGTTCAACGTAGCCTTGTTCAGCTATTACAGCCTCGGGCCTTATCAGTTCGAACGCCTCGGCTTGAGTGGCGAGTGGTTCGGCTACAGCGGTGTGATGCTCGCGCTGGCCTCAGGGTTTGGAGCATGGCTCAACAAACGCTTGCTGCGAATCGGTTACCGGCCGCTGCAGTTGATTCGCCTTGCAGCCTTCACCGGGTTACTCGGTGGCATCGGCGTGTGGCTGTTGCAGGCGTATGTCTGGTTCGTGCTGCCGATGCTGCTGGTGGTACTGGCGCTCGGCATGGCGATCCCGAACATTCTGGGCGCAGCACTGAGCAATTACGCGGATCGATTGGGCACGGCCGGCGCATTGCTGGGGCTGTTTTATTACCTGCTGATCGGCGGGGGATTGATGATGGCGGCGTGGTCTCAGGCCCTCGGGGAAACCCTGATGATCTGCAACTTGCTGGCGTTATCGCTGGCGATCCGCGCTAAAAACGCATTTGTTTAAGAAATGTAAGCAATGTAGGAAGCGTCTTGCATTTGTGTAGGAAGGCTCTGACTATCACTGCAATTGATGGGATGGCATTAAGCCATTTGATTGCAAGGATGTTGAGTGCCGTATTCGATTCGCGCTGTTACCCGTTGTAGTTTCCTGCCTCGCCCGCTGTTGTCGGCCTTGTTGTTGAGTGTGTGTGCGCCCAGCGTTCTCGCCGCCGAAGCTTCAGCCCCTGGCCAGGAAGTGCTGCGCCAGCAACAACTGCAACAGCGCGATCTGCAACAACTGCAACTCGAACAGCGCAAGCGGCAACTGGAGCGCGGCGCGTTCGGCCCGGCGCCTGCCACCTCGGCCGTTCCAGAGTCGATCAAACCCGACGAACGCTGCTGGCCCTTGAGCGGCACGCGCATCGGCGGCGTTACGCTGATCGACAAAGACAAACTCAACGCCCGAATCAAACCGCTGCTGGCGCCGTGCATGGGCGTCGGGCAGATCAACCATTTGCTGGCGACCATCACCGCGCTGTACGTGGAGAAGGGCTACATCGCCAGCCGGCCGTACCTGAGCAGCGCGCCGGCAGCGGGGCAGTCGCTGGATATCCTGGTCGACGAAGGTTATATCGAGTCCATCGAGCTGGCCGACCAGAGCCTGCCGGTGTCCCTCGGTGGCGCGTTTCCCGGCATGCTCGGCAAGCCGCTGAACCTGCGGGACCTGGAACAGGGTCTGGATCAGTTGAACCGTCTGCGCTCCCTCGATCTGACCGCCGACATCGCTCCCGGCAGTCAGCCGGGCGCATCAAAAATCATCCTGCGTTCGCGTACTTCGGGGCAGTCGCGCTGGGCCTTGGGCCTGGGCGCGGACAACCTTGGCAGCGCCAGCACCGGTCGTGACCGCGACACGCTGAGCCTGACCCTCGACAGTCCGCTCGAACTCAACGACCTGCTGAGTATCAGCGCCAGCGACACCCTCAATCAGGGCGACCGCTACAGCCGCAACGCCAGCCTCTACTACGCGATTCCTTACGGCTACTGGACGTTCAGCACCTTCGCCAGCCACGCCGAATACCGCGCGCCGTTCAAGCTCAGCACGCTGACCTTTCACAGCACCGGCATCACCGATCAGATCAGTCTGCGCGCCGACCGGGTGTTGTGGCGCGACCAGAGCCATCAGCTCAGCGCCAACCTGCAACTGGCGCACAAGGATGTCGACAGCTATCTGGAAAACGTCCGGCTCGGCATTCAAAGCCCGACCCTGACCGTGGCCGAGGCCGGGATCAATCTGTTCTGGCTCGACCGGGCGGTGTGGAACCTGGATTTCAACTATGCCCAAGGCCTGCGCTGGCTGGGGGCCGACGACGATGCCGATCGCCAGGTCAAGAACCTGCCCAAAGCACAGTTTCGCAAGTACCGCGCCGGCCTCAGCCAGTGGCGCAACGGCCAGCTCGGCGCGCAAGCCTGGCAATGGCAGAGCCAGCTCAATTTGCAATACAGCCCCGATCCATTGCCGGCGATCGAACAACTGCTCGGCACCGACGATTCCGCCGTGCGCGGTTATCGGATCAGCAGCGCGTCGGGGGCCAGCGGTGCGATCTGGCGCAACACCTTGCGCCTGCCGCTGCGCAGTGATTTGCCGGTACAGCTCACCCCGCGCATCGGCCTCGACCACGGCTGGATCAAGGCCGATCACGGCGCCCCGGTTCAACGCCTGAGTAGCGCCAGCATCGGCCTCAACCTGGGTTGGAAAAACCTGCAGGTGGATGTCGATTACCAGCGCAGCCTCAACACCCCGACCGGCCTGCACCGCGAGCCTGAAACCTGGCTGATGCGGGTCGGATTACAGATATGAACGTCAGTGAACAACAGCCATCGGACCTGAGCGCGACAGCCGTGGCCTTCTACTCAACGCGCAACGTGATGCCGCACTACATGGAGAGTTTTTTATGCCAATGAATACCTTTGCGTTTCATCTTTCCCCACGGGGCAAACTGCGCTGGGCCATCGCCAGCCTGTTCCTGGTCGCTCACCTGCCGGGCGCCATGGCCGGCGGTGTAGTGGTCGCGCCCGGCCCCGGCGGCACCGCGCAACTGCAAACCCAGGGCGGCGTCCCGATCGTCAACATCGTTGCGCCCAACGGCTCGGGCCTGTCGCACAACCAGTTCCTCGACTACAACGTCGACCGTCAGGGGCTGGTGCTGAACAACGCCTTGCAGGCCGGGCAATCGCAGCTCGCCGGGCAACTGGCGGCCAACCCGCAATTGCAGGGCCAGGCCGCGAGCGTGATCCTCAACGAAGTGATCAGCCGCAATCCGTCGGCCATCAATGGCGCCCAGGAAATCTTCGGTCGCGCCGCCGACTATGTGCTCGCCAACCCGAACGGCATTTCGGTGAACGGCGGCAGTTTCATCAACACGCCGAACGCCAATCTGGTGGTCGGCCGTCCCGAGCTGAACGACGGCAAACTGCAAGCCCTGAGCACCCGCGACGCCACCGGCCAGTTGCAGATTCAGGGCGGCGGGCTGCGCAATGGCGAGGGCTCGATCAACCTGATCGCACCGCGCATCGACAGCCAGGGTGCGATCACTGCCCGTGATCAACTGAACCTCACCGTCGGACGTAATCAGATCGACTACGCCAGTGGCCAGGTGAAAGCCGTGGACCCGGCGGGCAACACCACCGATCAGCGGATCGACGCCAGCCTGTTCGGCGCGATGCAGGCCGGGCGCATCAACATTGTCAGCACCGCGGAAGGCGCGGGCGTGAAAGTGGGCGCGGTGCAAGTCGCCGGACGCGACGGTGTGCAGATTCGTTCGGCTGGCGACTTGAGCGTCAGCGGCCAGGCGATCCCGGACAGCCTCGACGTGACCCGTGCCGGCATTCGCAGCAGCCAGGGCGACGTCGGCCTGCACAGCGGCAAGGACCTGACTTTGGCCGCCACCGACGTCAGCGGTCGTGACGTGAAGGTCGATGCCAAACGCAATCTGACCCTGAGCACCGTCGAAAGCCGCAAGCTCCAGGAACAGCGCGAGAACTGGAACAACAGCACCATCGGCATCACCTGGGAAACTTACGAGCGCACCAAGACCGACAGCGATTCGCGCCAGCACGGCACTCAGATCATCGCCAGCCGCGACGCGCAATTGTCGTCCGGCAAAGACACCGAACTGAAAGCCGCCAAGGTTGAAGCGAAGAACAACCTCAGTGTGCAAAGCGGCGGCGACCTGCGCCTGACCGCCGCCACTGAAAGCCACACCCAGACCGATCAGGGCAAGCACCGCAAGCACCTGTGGAAAGCCGACTGGGACAGCAGCAGCGAAGAGCAGCGCAGCATCAGCAGCCAGTTGAAGGGCGGCAACATCGCTCTGCAAACCGCCGCGTTGCTGCGCTCCGAAGGCGCCGAGCTGAACAGCGCCGGCGATCTGCAACTGGCCGGCAAACAGGTGGAAATCACCACCGCGACCCGCACCAACCGCAGCAGTGACAACCGCTATTCCGGTGATCTGGTCGGCGGTGGCTTCTTCGGCAAGACCGGCGATGCCGACAAGGGCCAGACCCAGCATCAGGGCAGCAAGATCAACGCCGCCGGCAAACTGGTGGTCAAGGCGGACGAGGTGCGCATCAGCGGCAGCCAGGTGCGTGGCGCCAAGGACGCCAGCGTGATCAGCGACAACGGTTCGCTGACCATCGACGGCGTGCAGGACACCTCGCACAGCAATAACCACGACAAGGACAGCAAGTTCTTCGGCATCACCAAGGACGAGTCCCGGCAGAACAGCAAGGACAGCACCACGGTGCGCAGCGAGCTGGTGTCGGACAGCAACCTCAAGCTCAAGAGCGCCAAGGACATCGAAGTCGCCGGTTCCACGGTCAAGGCCGGCGGTTCGCTGACGGCAGATGCGGCCGGTGACGTGAATGTGCATTCGACGCAGAACACCCACGACAGCAGCAACAGCACACAGACCCGTGGCTTCGACGCCTATGCCAAGGAGCAGACGGCGGAGCAGTATCGCGCCGGCGTGCATTACGAAGACAAGGCGCAAACCGTCACCGCCAACGACGTCACGCAGCAGGCTTCCAGCCTCAGCGGCGGCAGCGTGCAGGTGAAGGCGGGCGGCGACGTAACGCTCAAGGGCACCGAGGTGAAATCCACCGCTGGCGACACCAGCCTGAGTGGCAAGAACGTCTCGTTGCTGGCCGAGCAAGACAGCCACAGCACCTCGACCGAAACTCGCAGCACTGGCGGTGGTTTCTACTACACCGGCGGCCTTGACCGCGCCGGCAGCGGCGTGGACTTCTCGCACAGCACCTCACAAGACACCACCAGCAAAACCAACGCGCAAACCACCGGCGTGCAGAGCAGCGGCAGCCTGAACATCAACGCTGACAAACTCGTCACCGAGGGTGCGCAACTCAAGTCCGGCAACGGTCTGAACGTCGCCGCCAACGAAGTCGACAACCGTGCCGCCAGTAGCACCGAGAGCAGCACTCACAATGAGAGCAACTGGTCGGCGGACATCGGCGCCAACGTCGAGTACAAAGACATCGCCCGGCCTATTGCCGGCGCGGTGAAAGACGTGCTCGACGGCAAGGTGCCGGACAAGGACGCACTGGCCAGTCTCGGTCAGCCGAACGTCGGTATCGACGTGGCGGTCGGTCATGCCAGCGCCGATAAAACCGAGCAGAGCAGCAACGCGGTGGTCAGCCAGTTCGACGGCAAGACCGTGGACGTGAAGGTCGGCGGCACGCTGCACGATCAAGGCACGCAATACAACGCCAGCGGCGGCAAAGTGAACATCAGCGCCGACAAACTGGTGGCCGATGCCGGGAACAACACTCGCAGCAGCACCGAAAAATCGGTGGATGCCAAGGTCGATGTGCGGGTCTACACCAAGACCGGCGAAGACGTGAACGTGGCCGGCAGCGGCGCGGGCGGCAGCAGCCAGTCGAGCAAGGACAGCTCCACGGCGGTGGTCGGTGGTTACGCTGGCAATCAGGGCGTGAACATCAATGTCGGCCGCGACGCACAGTTCGAAGGCAGCCGTTTCGACGGCGGGCAGGGCGCTGTCAGCATCAAGACCGGCGGCGATCTGGCCCTGAATCAGGCCAACGACCGCCAGAGCAGCGACAGCTCCAGCCTGCGTGGCAACGGCTCGCTGACGGTCGGCACCTTGCCGGGCACCGACGGCACCAACGTCGATCTCGGCGCCGGGTTCCAGCTCGATCACAAAGGCAACAAGACCACCGACAGCCAGGCGCACGTCGCCAGCCTTAGCGGCAACGGCCCGGTGCAACTGAGCAGCGGCGGCAATCAGGTTCAGCAGGGCACGAAGATCGACAGCGCTGGTGCTATCGACCTGAAGGCCGACGGCAAGCTCGACCTGCAAGCGGCCACCGACACGCACGTCGCCACCGGCAGCAATCTCGGCGGCGGTCTGAAGGCGGGCGGCAGCAAGACCAGCAGCGAGAAGAGCCGCGATCAGGGCGGCAACCTCAGCGGCAACTTCAACATCGGCCGGGTCAACGAGAACTCGCAAACCCTTACCGGTGGCCAACTCAACAGCCAGAACGGCATCGCGCTGAGCGGCGACTCGGTGCGCCTGCAAGGCACTCAGGTCACTGCGCCAAACGTCGGCATCGATGCGCAGAAGGGCGGTTTCGTTCAGGAGTCCGCGCAGTCCACCGACAGCCGTAACAACTGGAACGTCGCGTTGAATGCCGGTGGCAATCTGAGCAAAAGCACACCGACCGCCGCCGATGAAAAAGTCAGCAGCGATCACGGCTTCAATGCCGGGGCCAAGGTCGGCGTGGACTACCTGCAAGGCACCACCCAGCAGAACAGCCAGATCAAGGCTGACACGGTGGTGTTGAACAGCGCCGGCGATGCGAGCCTGAGCGGTGCACGGATCGATGCGCGCAATGTCAGCGGCAAAGTGGCCGGTGATCTGACGGTCGAAAGCCGTCAGGACACCAGCAACCACGCCAAGCTCGATGTGGATCTGGGCCTGACCGCCAAGAAGACCCCAGCCGACGACAAGGGAAAACTCGCGGGCACCGATTACAAGCCAACGCTGAAAGTCGATGGGGAATACGCGCACAAGGACAGTGTGAAACAGGCCTCCGGCATCAGCGCTGGTCAGGGTGTGAATCTCACTGTCGGCGGCGCTACGCGGCTGACCGGCGCACGGATTTCCGCCACCGAAGGCAAGGTCGATCTGGGTGGTTCGAAGGTCAGCAGTACCGACCTGAGCAACCGCGACTACGGCGTGAAAGCCGGGTTGGATCTGCCGCACAAAACCGAAGAAAACGCACCGAAGGTGTCCTTTGAAAACGGCAACCTGAATGTCGGCCCTGTGACCTTGAGCGGTCATCTGGACAGTCAGTCCCTGCAAGCCGGGATCGACGAAAAAGGCTGATTCACCTTCAGTGAAACCGGCGGGAGCGAGCCTGCTCGCTCCCGCTTCTGATGAACACCCCGCTCAAAACGGCAGCCACTGTCGTTTCCCGTCAAGTCGATAAAAGCTTGCGCTCTACACTCGGGTGAAACCGGGAGGCTGCGCCATGCACGACAACGTCGAACACCTGAGAATCCAGCTGGCCTGCGCCCTGCGCTGGGCCGCGCGCTTGAACCTGCACGAATCCATCGCCAACCATTTCAGCGTGGCCACTTCACCGGACGGTCGCGAGTTTCTGATCAACCCCTACGGCAAACACTTCTCGCGGATTCGCGCCAGTGATCTGTTGCTGCTCGACGCTGACGATCCTTCCAGCCTCGACCGCCCGGACGCGCCGGACATCACCGCCTGGGCCTTGCACAGCGCCTTGCACCGCAACCAGCCTCAGGCCCGGTGCATCCTGCACACCCACAGCAAATACGCGACGACGCTGGCCTGTCTGAAGGACTCGCGGCTGCCACCGATCGAGCAGAACAGCATGCGGTTTTTCGAGCGGGTGACGATTGATGACGGCTTTGACGGCATGGGCCTCGGGGTAGAGGCTGAGCGGGTGAGCAGACTGCTCGGCGACAAGCCGATCCTGCTGATGGGCAATCATGGATTGCTGGTCGCGGCACCGAGCGCAGCCCAGGCGTTTGATGATCTGTATTACTTCGAGCGGGCTTGCGAGGTGTACATCACCGCACTGGCGACCGGGCGTGAGTTGCGGGTGGTGAGCGATGAAGTGGCGCGCAAGACCTGCCGGCAATGGCTGGATTATCCGGGGTTTGCCGATAAGCATTTCAACGCGTTGATGGGCATCCTCGACGAAGAGGAACCGGTCTACCGCCAGCTGAATTAGCGATGGGTTCTCGGATGACTGATCCAGAGCCCGCGCGGATTCGTGCCACAGTGAAATTGAGTTTGGCTGGAAGAAGCAAATTGTTATAGCGAATTGTTCTTGCTGGGCTGTCAGTTCTGACAGTATGCAAAAAGCTGATGAGGAACGACGATTGGCTTGCGGTGTGTGGTTCCGATTGAACCTGCGCTGACATCAAACCAATCAATTCAGGGAGCTGAAAAATGAGCGACATTACTTTTCCAGACGTATTTAACGGTGTGATCAATTGCCGTTCCAATCCAATGAACGGCGTTAGGGTCCAAATTGGACCACTGACTGGTGCGCAAATCGGTGGCGTGTTGAAAATCACATGGCAGGGATACAGTGATCGCAGCGGCACGGTACCCATCCCCGGCACCCAGACATCGCTGAATCGTTTTATTACCCAGGATGAAGTCGACAACGGATTAGAACAAACCATCGGTGACTGGCTCGCAAATATCAAACCCATTCGAGTTGGCTCGGCTCGTGTTGACTTCACGATCAATGGCGGTGGGGGGAACAATGCGTTGGTGGAGGTCTTTTTATTGAATGCAGCTGGTGAATCGTGCGACGAGGTCTGAACGCACCTCGTTCGAGTTTCAACAATGTCTGCCTGTTGCAGGCATTTTTTTGCCAGCAAGGCATTGCGCAATGTCACGGGTGAACGGCCGCTCTTCGTTTCAAGGTGCCTTGCCCAGCGGCTGGCGCATCACCGGCGCGCTCCACGCCTGACGCCGATCCTCACTCGGCGGGCAGCCAAAACGCGCGCGGTAAGTGCGGGAGAAATGCTCCAGCGATCCAAACCCCGAACACGCGGCCACCTGGGCCACGCTCATCTGTGTCTGTTGCAGCAGGTTGTGCGCCCGGGCCAGACGCAGGGTGATGTAGTACTTGAGCGGCGAGAGCCCGGTCTGATGCTTGAACTGACGCTCCAGTTGCCGTCGCGACAGGCCGACCTCGCTGGCAATTGCTTCGCAGTCCAGCGGTTCTTCCAGAGCCTTTTCCATGAGTTGCACGGCGCGGCGGATCTTGCTGCCGAACATCCCGCTGTTGCCCGGGCCACTCTCGAGCTGATTGTCCGCCGGGGCGCGCATCTGGCCCATCAACAGGTGCAGGCCGATTTCCCGGGCCAGGTCTGCATCGAAGCGCTGGCCGATCCAGCCTAGCAGCATGTCGAGAATGGTGGTGGCGCCGGCGCAGGTCAGGCGCTGGCGTTCGAGGGTGTAGAGCTGCGGTCGGGCGCGGATCTTGGGGTAGCTTTCCTGAAAACCCTGCAGATTGTCCCAATGCACCGCCGCTTCGTAGCCGTCGAGCACACCGGCGGCGGCCAGCAGTTCGGTGCCGGTTTCCACGCCGATCAACACCGCGCCGAACAGCGCCTGTTTGCGCAGCCAGCTCTTGAGCGCCGGGTTGCGGCTGTGCTGATGCACCTCGAAACTGGCCAGCACCACGCAGGCGTCGAAGGCCTGTTCAGTGTTCAAGCCATCTTCGGCGATGTTCACCAGACCGTTGCTGGCGGTCACCGGACCGGGCTGTAAGGACAACAGTGTCCATTCGAACAGCGTGCGCTGGCTCAGCCAGTTGGCGATGGCCAGCGGTTCCAGCACCGCCGCCAGCCCGAAATTGGAAAACGCCGGCAATAACAGCACCGCCACTCGCAGCAGTGCTTCATTGTGCGGTACAGCTTCAGTGGATCGGGTCATCGCCATCTCGGCTTTATCGTTGTTCGGTTTGCCAGTGCGGGTTGATCCACACCGGTACATCGAGGGCTGGCAGCGGGCGGAGGTTGCGGATCAGGTCACTGGCCTTTTCCGCGATCATCACCGTCGGCGCGTTGGTGTTGCCGCTGACGATCACCGGCATGATCGACGCGTCCACTACGCGCAAGCCGTCGAGGCCGTGCACTCGCAATTGCGGATCGACCACCGCTTCAGGGTCGCCCACCGGGCCCATCTTGCAGGTGCCGCTGGCATGGTAGCCGGTTTCCGTGACCTGCCGCGCCCAGGCGTCGAGCTCGGCGTCGGTCTGCACCGAACGGCCTGGCACCAGCTCCTCGCCCTTGAACGGAGCCATCGCCGGCTGCTCGATGATCTCGCGCACCAGCCGTGCCCCGGCGCGCATGTCGGCGCGATCCTGCGCGGTCTTCAGGTAGTTGAACAGAATCCTTGGCGGCCGCCGCGGTTCGGCGCTGTGCAACGTCACGCTGCCCAGGCTGGTGGGGCGCATCAGGTCGATGTGGATCTGGAACGCGTGGGTCGGCACCCGCTCGACGCTGCCGGGTTGCACCGCCAGCGGCATGAAGGTCAGCTGCAGATCCGGGTGTTCGACACCGGCCCGGGAACGCAGGAACGCGCCGGCCTCGAAATGATTGCTCGCCGCCAGGCCGTCGTGGCGCACGAACCAGCGCGCACCGATCCACCATTTGCCCGGCGCGGTGGTCCAGCGATACAGCGACACCGGTTGCTGGCAGCGAAATTGCACCACCGCATCCGGGTGATCGTTGAGACGTTTGCCGACGCCCGGGAGGTCGTGCACGACGCTGATCCCGAGGTCACGCAGTTCTGCCGCCGGGCCCACGCCCGAGAGCAACAGCAACTGCGGCGAATTGATCGCCCCGGCGGTCAGCAGCACCTCCCGGCGGGCGCGGACGGTGTTCGTTTCGCCGCTCTGTTCATAGTCAATCCCGACGGCTCGTCGACCCTCGAACAGGATGCGTAGCACCAATGCATCGGTGACCACCCGTACGTTGCCCCGCGCCAAAGCTTCGCTGAGATAACCGCGCGAAGTGCTCCAGCGCCGACCGTTGCGTGTGGTGCGATCCACCGGGCCGAAAGCTTCCTGACGGTAACCGTTCAAGTCCTCGCTGATGCCATAACCGGCCTCGGCCCCGGCCGCGATGAACGCCGCGCACAACGGTATACTGACGTCGCCGGGGGTGACGTGCAAATGGCCGCTGGCGCCGCGATAGTCATCGCCGCCGTCGGCATGAGTCTGCGCACGCTTGAAGTACGGCAGCACTTCGCGATAGCTCCAGCCGGTGCAGCCTTGCTCGGCCCAGCCGTCGTAATCCCGGGCATGGCCACGGATGTAGACCATGCCGTTGATCGACGATGAACCGCCGAGGGTGCGGCCTCTTGGCGTACCGATTCGCCGGCCGTCGAGGTACGGCTCCGGCTCCGATTGATAACGCCAGTTGTAGCGCGACCCGCCCACCACAAGGCCCACGGCGGACGGCATATCGATCGTCCAGCTCTTGTCCTCGGGCCCGGCCTCCAGCAGCAGGATTCGCACGTTCGGGTCTTCGCTCAGGCGGTTGGCCAATACGCAACCGGCCGAGCCGGCGCCCACGATCAGGTAATCAAACCCGGTTTCGTCCATGGTTTGCTCCGTTCTGACAAATGACGAGGGAAAGGCGGATCAGTCCACGGAATGGCCGTGAATGCCGTTGAACACCAGGCGATGAAAGTGATGCACCAGATGCTCGCTTTCATTGCTGCGCTGGGCGTCGATCATGTAGCGGCCCTGGTCGTAACCGAGCGAGCGCAGGCCCTTTTGCACCGAGATGTTCAGGGCGATGTCTTCGGGGCCGAGGTCTTCGTTCATCCACTTCATGCACGCAGTGCTGACGGCGGCCGTCTCGGGGTTGCTGGAGTAGTAGCCGAAGCGCAGCAGCGAGCGCTCGGCATCCAGCGGAATCATGATGAACGAGCCGAGAAACTCGGAGAACGGGAAGGTGTAGAAAGTGTTGTTCGGCCACATGCCAATGTTGAAAAAGCACTCCTGCGGATTCAGCTCGCTTTTCAGCGGCACGCCGTAGGCTTCGGTCGACGACAGATTGGCCGGTGCGGCGTAGGTCCACCAGTGGTCGCGTTTGATCAACTGGTAGCCCTTGAAGTCGATCAGCCGGGCGAGGTCGATATGGCACGGGCCGGACAGCTTGAAGTGATAACCCTCGATGGAATTGTCCATGATCACTTTCCAGTTGGCCGGCACGATCACGTCCTGTTCCTCGATCAGGCGCATGTCGCTCAGGTCCGGAAACACCCGGTACATTTCTTCGTCGGCGCCGGGGAACAGATCCCGCAGCGTCGGTGCGGTCGGGTCGAGGTTGAAGTAGATGAAACCGCCGAGTTCCTCGGTGCGCACCTGGGGAATGTTGAACTGCGCCAGCTCGAAATTCTTCATCCGTTCGCATCGTGGTGCACCGCGCAGGCTGCCGTCCATCTCGTAGCACCACGAGTGATAGGCGCAGCGCACCACGCCGCCGGTGATGCCACGCCGTTCTTCCAGCAAGCGATTGCCGCGATGCTGGCAGACGTTGTGAAAACCATGGATCTGCCCCTGCCGATTCTTCGCCACCACCACGCTCTGGTCGAACAGATCGGTGACCACGAACTGCCCCGGCTCGGCGAACTCACTGACATGCCCGGCGACATGCCAGGCCTTCATGAAAATGTTGTCGCGCTCGGCACGAAACAGGCTGTCGTCGTAGAAATAACGCGAGGGCAGGGTGAAGGCCTGCTCCGGATCCTGCTGATCCCAGGCGTCGACCGGGCTGTGCTGCTTGCGGGTCTGGAAACTGTGCATGAGGCGATCTCCACGGCGTGTTGTTGTGGGATCTAATCTAGGGTGCGGGGCGGTGTGGGGGTTGATGGATTGCGACCAGTTGCTGGACGGAATGATCAATCGCAGGCTGGACCGGGGAGGCCTTGACAGCCCTGCGATAATGAAACTTCACCGCGATCATGATGCAGAGGAAATTTCTCCATGGACAATCAAGCACTCAAGGCTTTGTTCGACCAGCAGTCCGCTGTCTATGACAAGCAGTGGAGCGGCATGGCGCCCATTCGTGATGCGCTTTATTTGCTGCTGGATTCGGTATTCGCGGGCCTGCCGGAAAATGCCCGGATTCTCTGTGTCGGCGTGGGCACCGGCGTGGAAATGGCGCACCTGGCGCAGCGGTTTCCCGGCTGGCAATTCACCGGCGTCGATCCTTCGGGCGCGATGCTCGACGTGTGCCGTCAAAGAGCGACCGAAGGCGGCTTCCTGGCCCGTTGCCGGTTTCACGAAGGTTATCTCGATACGCTGACGGATGACTCCGCTTACGACGGTGCAACCTGTTTTCTGGTGTCGCAGTTTTTGCTCGACCCGCAGGCCCGTATCGGCTTTTTCCACGAGATTGCCCGTCGTCTGGTGCCGGGCGGGATTCTGGCGAACGCTGATCTCGCCTCTGACACCGCATCGCCGGCCTACAAAGCATTGCTGCGTCACTGGATGACGCTGATGGCTTCGGCCCAGGTGCCGGAGGAGATGCTCGAGCGTGCGCGTGCGGCGTATGCCAGCGATGTGGCGATCCTGCCGGCGCCGCAAGTCGCCGGACTGATCGAGTCGGCCGGGTTCGAGGCACCGGTGCAGTTCTTTCAGGCGGGGTTGATGCATGGGTGGTTCTGCCCACGCAAGGCAGAGATTGCCAGGAGTTAGCGCTGAAGTTGAGGCTATCACTCGTCAAACAGAATCCAGCCGTGACAGATGCCGTCAAAATTCTTTGCCGTAAAAAATAGCTCAAGTTCTGTCGCGTCAAATTCTTTGTGCAGCCAGTGCCCACGTACTGGCCCTCTCGTTATCACAAACTCCAAGCGATACCTTTGAACAGTCCACGATCTGAAAGACGCCCGATTCAGTTCAAACCTGTCGCCCTGCTTGAGCGCCCATAGTTTTTCGACAAGACTGCTATCTCGCACCACCTCTTCGGCTGTCGTCAGCAGATGCAGTGAATGGAGCTTTTTTTGAAGCCTGAGGCTTCTAGTCATAAGTTAACCTGTCCATAAGCGAGCCGAGTTTCAACACGATAATGCTGGAGCGCGGAGATGATCGATTTTGCTCCAAAGCTACCCGTTGCGGACGGGGGAAGCGGTCAATAGCCGATGTCATTAAACACTAGAGAACAAAATTTCACCTTACTCAAACGTCCAAACATGAATGTCCGTGCGAAACGGCTGCGCCTTATGCCTCGGGTGTCGGGTTGGCCCACTGAGCGGTGAACTCACTGATTTTTTTCCGCGCTGCGGCTCTCGACGATGTGCAGACGCAGTATGGGAATGCCGCTTTTCGCCAGGATGCCATTCTCAAATTGTCCCGCGGCATCTGATCGGGTCGGTTGTGGGCCCCGCCATCGACCTCAATGACTCCTACCGGTAGCCCTCGCGGCAGGCGTTAGAGATGCGTTAGATTCGCTTCAAGTCTATTTGTAAGCCCCTGCCTCGGATGAACATGCATGGATTTGTACTCGTTTCAAATAATCACACTCGGAACGGACGCTGCGAATGGGCAGGCAACTTGGTTGCAATACCTGGCCGCGCTCTTGACCCCTTTGGTAGCAGCTTTGGGTATCTTGATAGCATTCAATCAGTGGAAAACCGCCCGAATGAAGTTGAAGCTCGACTTGTTCGATAAGAGGGTTGCCGTCTATGAAACTGTCCAGCGTGTCGTGAGAGAAGCTGTCCTTGAGGAGCACTTCACAGATGAAATGCTCTCTGATTACGTGGAAGGCATCGCTGGAACCCGTTGGCTTTACGACGAAAAAATGAAGGATTACTTGATCGACCTTGTCGACTCGCTCTGTCGTATTCGCCCATTTAACGGCCTTCCGGACGACGTGCCTGAGGGATTTGCGAGCGAATTAGTGTTGAGAGAACTTGAAGCGTTAGCGAGGTTGGATCTTCACTGGAATAAGCTCGACGAGAAATTTGCCCCTTTTCTTTCCCTGGGGCACTGACGTAAATCCCCAGACATTTCCGGTATGCACCCATGCACCATTCTCTACGTATAGAATGGCGCATGGGTGCATACCCTCCGCTCGGAATCGGGCAAAGTCTTAAACCCCGCTGAAACTCCCCCCTCTTTCATGACCCGCCGAAACTGGCGGCATGAACAAGACACTTCTCGCACTCAATGCCGACCTCTCCGCCGCCGTCATTGACGGTGTCGCACCTGAATGGCTTGAACGCCTGAATTCCCCGCGGAAACACGAAAGCCGCGCAGATGGTGCCAAATACTGTGCAGCGCGGTGCCAAATCCGGTGCGCGCTTACAGTCCGTCAGCCTCGTCGGCATTCCCGAGGAATCCATTGCTTCGCCTTAATGGGAAGTATTACCATTCGCTCCCCTTTCCTCAGCACGCCGCAATGATCCCCATGCTGCCCCGCAGACCCGGCTTTCTCGAGCATTACGAAGAGTTGATCGGCACCTGGACTCGCCGTCTGCGCAATCGCTCGCAGGCCGAGGATCTGGCGCACGACACTTTTGTGCGGGTGCTCGAGTCCGATTCGTCGGCGGTGCAGCAACCTCGGGCGTATTTGCACCAGACGGCGCGCAACATCGCGGTGGACGGTTATCGGCGTGAGGACCGGCGGGGCGCCATGGAGTCGGAGGCGATCGATCTCAGTGAGTCGCCGACCGGTGACCCGGAGCATTACATGCATGCGATCCAGCTGGCCGATTCCATCGAGCGCGCGCTCACCGAGTTGCCAGTCAACTGCCGACGGATTTTCGTCTGGCAGAAGATCGAAGGCCTGACTCAGGCGGAAATCGCCGAGCGTATGGGCCTGTCCAGGAACATGGTGGAAAAGTATATGATCCGCACCCTGCGGCACTTGCGTGATCGCCTGGACGGGGCGCAATCGTGAGTCGCGGCGTCTTTTCATCCCCAGCCAAACAGGACATTCCATGATGGATACTCGTGATTGCGCGTGCGGGCAAACAACGGTGCGCGATGAGGCGGCATGCTGGTTTGTGCGTTTGCAGGAGCCGGTTGTCAGTGTCGACGAACAGCAGCGCTTCGACGCCTGGCTGAACGAACACCCGCAGCACCTTGACGAATTCCAGTTGCTGCAAGGCCTGTGGACAGCGGCGGATCTGCTCACGGCGCCACGGCTCAAGGCCCTGTGCGAAACCCCACCAGCGCGTCGTGAGCGCCGTCCGCTGCTGCGTTATGCCGTGGCGGCCAGCGTGGTCGCGGTGGCCCTTGGGCTCGGTCTGTTCAGTGGCTTGAATCACCCGGCGGGTTACAGCGCCGAATTCGTCACCGCGCTGGGCGAGCGCAGGCATGTCGCGCTGCCGGACGGCTCGGTGATCGACCTCAACAGCCGCAGCCGCTTGCAGGTGCGTTTCGAGAAGGATAGGCGCCTGATCGAATTGACCGAAGGCGAAGCGATGTTCAGCGTCGAGCACGATACCTCGCGGCCCTTCGTGGTCGAGGCCGGCAGCGGCAAGGTCACGGTCACTGGCACCCGCTTCGATGTACGCCGCGACGTGACGCAAACCCGGGTCGCGGTGGAGCAGGGGACGGTCAAGGTGCAGGGGCGCAATGCGCCGGACAACGAGTTCATCAACCTGACGGCCGGCCTCGGCACCCATGTCGATGCCAATGGCGTTGTGGCCCAGACCTATGCAGTCAACCCGGCGGAACTGACGGCCTGGCGTAGCGGCAAACTGGTATTCAACAACGCCAGTCTCAGCGAAGTCGTCGAAGAGGTTTCCCGTTACCGCGAAAAACCCCTGACGGTCACCAATCCGGCCGTGGCCAGTCTGCGCCTGACCAGCGTGTTCAAATCCGACAACACCGACGCCTTGCTCAAGGCCTTGCCGAGCATCCTTCCGGTGGCCGTGCGCACCCACGCCGACGGCAGCCAGGAAATAATTTCAAAATAAAATTCAGGTTTTTTTCGAGTTCGTCGTCTTCCTGTTCAACTGCAACTGGTTTGCATTAACAGCCGCACACTCTTGCGATCCACAGGACTCCGTACGACGTGAAAAACACCACTGCCAACAACAAAAAATCCCCCTGGTTGCCGCTGGCGCTCGCGCTGGCGGTCAACGCTGCGATGCCGCTGGCCTTCGCCGCCGACGCCATTCATATCCGCGCGCAGCCACTGGGCCAGGCGCTGAGCGAACTGGGTCAGCAAACCTCGCTGCAGGTGTTTTTCAGCCCGGATCTGGTGGCCGGCAAGCAGGCCCCGGCCGTCGATGGCAACCTCTCGCCGGAGGACGCACTGCGCCAGTTGCTGCAAGGCAGCGGCCTGAACTATCAGATCAATGAAGGCTCGGTGACCCTGTCGCCGGCACCGACCGCAGCCGCCAATGGTCCGCTGGAACTCGGCGCGACCGACATCAAAGTGGTCGGTGACTGGCTCGGCGACGCCGATGCCGCCGTGGTGCAGAACCACCCGGGCGCACGGACGGTTATTCGCCGCGAAGCCATGGTCGAGCAGGGCGCGATGAACGTCAGCGACATCCTCAAGCGTGTACCGGGCGTGCAGGTGCAGGACTCCAACGGCACCGGTGGCAGCGATATCTCGCTGAACGTCGGTGTGCGTGGCCTGACTTCGCGTCTGTCTCCGCGCTCTACTGTGCTGATCGACGGCGTACCGGCGGCGTTCGCACCGTACGGTCAGCCACAACTGTCGATGGCACCGATTTCCTCCGGCAACCTCGACAGCATCGACGTTGTGCGCGGTGCCGGTTCCGTGCGCTATGGGCCGCAGAACGTCGGCGGCGTGATCAACTTCGTGACCCGTGCCATCCCGGAAAAAGCCACCGGTGAAATCGGCACCACCCTGGAAACCACTCGCTACGGCGGCTGGAAACACATCGACACTGCTTTCCTCGGCGGTACGGCCGACAACGGCATGGGCGTGGCGCTGTTGTATTCCGGGGTCAACGGCAATGGTTATCGCGAGCGCAACAACGGCAATGACATCGACGACGTGCTGCTCAAGACCCACTGGGCGCCGACCGATCAGGACGATTTCAGCCTCAATTTCCACTACTACGATGCCAGCGCCGACATGCCCGGCGGCCTGACGCAGAAGCAGTACGACGACAAGCCGTATGACTCGGTTCGCGATTACGACAACTTCAGCGGTCGCCGCAAGGATGTGTCGTTCAAGTGGATCCGCCAGATCGACGAACGCACCCAGGCCGAAGTGCTGACCTATTACACCGACAGCTTCCGCGGCAGCACCATCGCCGCCCGCGACCAGAAAACCCTGAGCTCGTACCCGCGTTCCTACTACACGCTGGGCATCGAGCCACGCGTCTCGCGGGTATTCGATGTCGGCCCGACCACTCAGGAAGTCAGCGTCGGTTATCGCTACCTGAAAGAGGCGATGCACGAGCAGTCGAGCCGTCTGGCACTGGTCAACAATGAGCCGGTGGTCACCAAGACTTCCGACGGTCATGTGTTTCAGGACCGTACCGGTGGCACCGAGGCCAACTCGGTCTACGTCGACAACAAGATCGACGTCGGCAGCTGGACCATCACCCCGGGCATTCGCTTCGAGCACATCAACACAGACTGGCACGATCGCGCCGTTCTCGACACCGCTGGCAAGCGTGTACCGGAGAAAAACCGCAGCATCGAGAGCAACGAACCGCTGCCGGCGCTGAGCGTGATGTATCACTTGTCGGACGCGTGGAAGCTGTTCGCCAACTACGAAACCTCGTTCGGCAGCCTGCAGTATTTCCAGTTGGGGCAGGGCGGCTCGGGTGACCAGACGGCCAACGGTCTGGAGCCTGAGAAAGCCAAGACCTATGAAATCGGAACCCGCTACAACGATGACGTGTGGGGCGGTGAAGTGACGCTGTTCTACATCGACTTCGATGACGAACTGCAATACATCAGCAACGACGTGGGCTGGACCAACCTCGGCGCCACCAAGCACCAGGGTATCGAGGCTTCGGTGCACTACGACATGGCTGCGCTCGATCCGCGCCTTGATGGCCTGACCGCCAACGCCGGTTTCACCTACACCCGCGCGACCTACGAAGGCGAGATCCCAGGCTTCAAGGGCCGCGACCTGCCGTTCTATTCGCGTCAGGTGGCGACCGTCGGCCTGCGCTACGACTTCAACCGCTGGACCTACAACATCGACGGTTTCGCCCAGTCCAAACAGCGTTCACCGGGCACCGGTGTGAATGCCGACGGCAGCTTCAGCAACAACTACATCACCGAGGGCACGGCGGACGGACAATACGGTGACATCCCGGGTTATGTGACCTGGAACGTGCGTGGCGGCTATGACTTCGGTGCGCAGCTGTCTAACCTGAAGCTCGGCGCCGGGGTGAAAAACGTCTTCGACAAGCAGTACTTCACCCGCTCCAGCGACAACAACTCAGGAATGTATGTCGGCGCACCGCGTACGTTCTTCGTGCAGGCCAGCGTCGGATTCTGACCTTGCCCGGATCGCTCCCACGCAATGCGAGGGAGCGATCCGGCTCAGACTTTGAGCGCTTTCCCGCCAATCGCCACTGCCACCAGCAGCGCCGCCATCAACCCGAAGGCGAAACTCAGGCTGCTGGCATGGGCGACAAATCCGATCACCGCCGGCCCCGCCAGAATGCCTGCATAGCCCAGCGTGGTGATTGCCGGCACCGCGATGCTTTCTGGCATCACCGTCTGTTTGCCCACCGCCGTGTACAGCACCGGCACAATGTTCGAGCAGCCGGCGCCGACCAGTGCATAACCGACCAGTGCGGCTTCCCAGCTCGGCGCGAACGTCGCCAGAAACAGTCCCGCCGCTGCCAGCAGACCGCCAAACAGAATGATCCGGGTTGCACCCAATGCCCGAACAATCCGGTCACCGGTCAAACGACCCACTGTCATCGTCAATGCGAATGCAGCGTAACCCAGCCCCGCATACGCCGTATCGATCCCGCGTTCCTGTGCCAGAAACACCGCACTCCAGTCCAACGCTGCGCCTTCGGTTAGGAACACGATGAAGCACATCCCGCCGATGAACAGCACGATCCCGTGGGGCACCGCGAACGCCGGGCCCGAGCTTTCACTGCCGTAAGGCAGCATGTGCGGAACAGCCTTGAACAGCGCCGCGATCAGCACCACGACCACCACCAGCATCGCCGCCAATGGCGACAAGCCGAGGCCGAGCAGGGCGCTCACGCCCGCCGCGCCGACGATCCCGCCGAGGCTGAACAGCCCGTGAAACCCCGACATCATGTTCTTGCCGCTGGCCCTCTCGACGATCACCGCTTGCAGGTTCACCGTCGAATCCACCGTGCCGAGCCCGGCACCGAACATGAACAATGTGGCGATCAACGCCGGAATCGACGAAACCGTCGCCAGCAATGGCAACGCTGCACAGATCAGCAGCGTGCCACCGGTAGCCACGCGCCGACAGCCGAACCGCGTGGCCAGAATCCCCGCCAGCGGCATTGCCAGAATCGAACCCACTCCCAGACACAACAGCAACAGACCCAGCGTCCCTTCATCGAGCCCGGCCCGCGCCTTGGCATACGGCACCAGCGGTGCCCACGCGGCAATGCCGAGCCCGGCGATGAAGAAGGCGATGCGCGTGGACATCTGTTGCAGGCGTCCGGGGGCGAGGGGAGGCGGGGTGTTGATGGCAGTCATGAAACGTCCTTGGTCTTGCGGTCAATGGCGTGATGCAGGGCAACATCCTTGCATATCAGTCCATGGGCAGCGACCTTGAGTTCCCGATCAGGCTGATCGGCGAGAACGGCTCACTGCTCGCGAATGCTTTGCGTCAGCTTCAAAAAGCGCGGTACGACAGCCTCGGGTGGTGGCACCAGATCTTTCAGGTCGTCGGTGCCTTTCTGGAAAGTGAACATCTGCGCTGCGATCAGCGGGCTCGCGAGACCGCCGACATGGGCGATGGCGAACCAGGCGCGATCCTGTTCGGTGGTTTCCGGGCGCGGATCCAGACCCCAGCCTTCGAGGGTGGTCATGCGATCACCGATATAGAACTTCTCCATGATCTTCGACTTTTTCCAGATTTCGGCATCGTAGCCGGGGCGGTAGTCGGTGTCGTAGGTGCCGTCGGTGGGTTTGGCGTGGTTGCCGAGTGAGGCATTGATCAGGCTCATGATGACGTTGGGCGTGCTGGTGGTCCCAGTGGAATTGCACCTTGATGCGGCCGTATTGGTCGCAGTGGATTTCTTCGCCTTTGGGGCCGGTGACCATGGCGGTCTGGCTGCCGAGCACGCGGGGTTTCGGGTGTTCGAGGGCCGGGCGGTAGAACACGTCCCATGGAGTGGCGAGGAAGGTGTTGCGGTAGCCCTGGTGGAAGTCGTCCTTGTTGTCGGTGGTGTCGCTGGTCACCGACTCTTCGAGGACTTGCGGCTGTTTGCCTTCGTGGAAGATTTCGGTGAGCAGCCACAGGTCGTTCCACTCGCTGCGCGGGTGGTCGGACATTTCCATGAAGTGGCCGCTGACCAGTCGGGTCTGGTCGCCGCGACCTTCGGCCTGGCGGTAGTCGGCACGATGACGTTCGAGGGCACGCTGGCTGAGGAACTTGCCGCGCGCGCGGTCGATGAAACGGCCGGGGTAGTCGTAGTCTTCCAGATCCGGTTCAGTGCTCTCGCCATCCGGTTTGTACGCGGCTTCCATTTGCAGGCGCGGCTTTTCGAAGTCGTAGTCGCGGCGAGTGGTGCGGCTGGTGCGGGTTTCCAGACGCAGCTTGAAGCCTTTGATCACCGGTTCTTCGGCGACCATGCCGCTGCCCTGCACGTACGCGGTCGGCTGGCCAAGGTTCGGGAACACGGTCTGGTCATCGCCAAACACCAGCAGATGGCCCTTCTTGCTGTGCTGGAAGTGGTAGTGAATGCCTTCTTCTTCGCACAGTCGCTGGACGAAATGCAGGTCGGTTTCGTCGTACTGCACGCAGTAGTCGCGATCCGGGCACGGCTGGCTGAGCTGGAAGCTGTAGGCGTTGCCTTTGATGCCGTGCTCGTCGAGGATCAGCGCGATGATTTTCGGCGCCGACATCTGCTGATAGATGCGCTGGTTGGTGCGGTGATGCAGGTATTGCAGCTGCGGCACCAGCGAGACTTTGTAGCGGGTCAGGCGCTTGCCGGCATCGCCCTGGGCGGCGCGGTAGATCTGGCCGTGGATGCCCGAGCCCTGCGGATCGAGGGCGAGGAACGCCTGTTTGTGCAGGAGTTTTTCCAGGTCCAGATCCGGGTTTTCGCTGACCAGTTCCAGGTCGAAACGGAACGGCTGGCTGATGCCTTCGGTGCCGGTGAACGACAGCACTTGCAGGTCGCCTACGTAGTCCTCAACGGTCAGGCTGAAGTGCGTTTCGTTGGCTGGACTGAACATTTGGCGCTCCTTGAAGTGAAACTGAATCTCCTTAAAGTTCTACAGCCGGCGAAAGCCTGATCCAGAACCGAAGCGGATCATAAAGGCTTAAAGTTGCGCAAAAAGTTGCGCACATACCCTGAAGGCCACGTTTTATAAGGGCTGCTTGAAGTTGCTACGAGATATTTCTTGGCAAAGTGATATCACTTTTGCTGATGTTTCCACGTGATTGTCGATCCCGTCAGGCAGTAGAGTGGAGCGCTGACAGGAACCTGAGTGCAGGAAAACAGATGGCGAAGTTCTACGATGCACGGGGCAATATCTACGGCGTGGTTTCACCCCGACAAGTATGCGAGGCGGGCATCACCCTGCCGGCCAGCGCTGATGACGCCGCTTCCTCCAGAGCAGCGTGGAGCGAGCGGGCCATAGAGACATTTTGCCAATGGCCGGACGGGATTCGTCCCGTCGGCGCCAAACACCATCGCAGCGATGGCTTGCTGATCGGCCCGTTTCAATCGTCGCCACCTTTCGATCTGCTGATCGTCAACACCGACGGCACGCTGGCCGAGCGCAGTGGTAACGGTTTGACGATTTTCTCTCAGGCGCTGCTTGAACAAGGTTTGATGCCGCAAGAGGGCGCGCCACTGCAGGTGCATCACGACAAGCAGGATGCGCCGTCGCCTGTGCCGACCACGGTCAAACCGGCTGTAGTGGCAGGCGTGCAAGGCTTCTGGCTGGATCTCGGCCAGCCCGGTTTCGGCCCGGCAGCGGTCGGTGCGCTTGGCGTTGAACCAGTGTCTTTAAATGGTGTTGAGGTCAGTCGCATCGAGCCACTGGCACAACTCGATACCGCTTGGACGCACAGCCAGTTCGTGCGAATCGGCAATCCGCACTGCGTGACGCTGCTGGAGGATGAGGCGGCATTGCCGAGCAATGAACAGATGCTTGAATCACCACTGGCGGACAGTCTGACCGCCATCGCCTACGCCATGCCCACCGGCGCCGGCCAGCCATGCCCGGCCGGCGTCAACCTGCAATGGGCGAAGCGCGTCGGGGATCAACGCATTGTGGCGCGGGTGTTCGAACGGGGCGAAGGTCCGACCGCCTCATCCGGCACCAGCGCCAGTGCGGTGGCGAGTGCGGCGTGGCGGGTGGGCTGGGTGTCGGCGGGAGAGGTGCAGGTGGTGATGCCGGGCGGGACGGCGCCGATCCTGCTGGAGGAACGCGATGGAGAACTGACTGGCGTGCGTCTGTTCGGCACCGCAGTGTGCGACGAAAATAGCTGAAACCTCGAGATCAGAAGTGCCCGACAGTGTCTTTCGCGGCATCGCTGGTAAATGCGTTATTCGCGCCGCCCTGCCAATACACCGCTGTCGGAGCCTGGCCCCGCACGATGCACTTCCACTCGAGTTTTTGCTGACTTGGCACCTCAACGGTTGTGCTCCAGCGGTTGTTGTTCAGCGTCAGCGCTATCGCATGTTGTGGGTCCCACGCCCCGAACTCCAGAGATGAACCCGCCGCATAAACGCGCTCACCCGGTTGCGGATTTGCGTTGTCGCAATGCACGTTGACTGCCACCGTTGCAGGTTCGACAGGCCCGCTCCAGATCCGGATATCGCCGTTATCCCAGCTCAAGGTCGGCGTGCCCAACCCCTGCGGCAACTGTTGCAGATCGGATTTGAGCGCAATCACCAACGTCCCGCGCACGCCCGACGTGGTGGCGACCAATCCTGAGTAAGCGGTGTTGAAGCGAATCGGCGAATCAGCGCGGATACCGGCGGCCTTGCGCAATTTGATCAATTGCCGGATCAGTTGATCGCGCTGCCAGTCGTACATGTGCGGCCAGTACACGGTCGGTGTGCCGGGGCTGCTGAGGATGTAGGCGTAAGCCAGATTGACCTGGGTATCGGGCAACGGCCAGTGATGTTGGCCGCCGTAGGCACCCGGTGAATAACCGGTGTCATGATTGTCGACGAAGGTGACGGCGATCGCGCGCCAGGCAGGATCCGGATTGCCATTCAGACCGTGACGCCACTCGGCGAGCGAGCCGTTCTGCATACGCTCCTTGAGAGCGAAATCAAACACCGTGCAGTGCGAGCGATCCGACCAGTCCTTGAGCACATCCTGCCAGCTCGCATTGTGTCGCCAGTCGCCCGGCGGGTATTCGCCGGGGCTTTTCCAGTTTTCGCCGACGCAGAATTGCTGGTTGCCGAAGGCGTTCATCCAGCGATCCACGGTTTCCGGTGCGTAGCCACGGACGAAGTCAAAGCGCAGGCCGTCGGCGCCGTAGTTGTCGCGCAGGTTGATGAACTCGTTTTTGAAGGTCTCGAAGACGTTTGGATTCGCAGTGTTCAGATCCGCCCTTCCATCCACAAACGCGTCGCCTTCGTCACATTGCGCGCAATCATGCCGCCACTCATTGCTCCCTCTCGGGAACATGGGAAAGACCGCTTTGTCGCTCATGTGATTGGGCACCACGTCGTAGACGACTTTGACTCCGGCATTCTTCAGCGCTGACGCCGCGGCCTTGAGTTGCTGATCGCTGCCATAGCGGCTGTTCTTATCGAAGCTGTCCCAGAAATAGCCTTCTCCACCACCGGAGGTCTGAGCCTGGCTGTCGGTCCAGCTTGAGCTGTCGTCCCAGACTGGCGCTACCCAGGCAGTGGTGAATCCGTCTTTGCCAATGGTGGACGCCTTTTGAGCAAGTACTGAATACCACGGAGTCGGATTGCGGCTGGAGTTCCAGTGAAAGCCTTGCAGCATGATCTCTTCACCGCTGCCGTTGCGAACGGCGGCGCTCACCACTGTCGTAGCGGCCATGGCCAGGCATAGCGCGAAAATCAACTGAAGTGGTGAAGTCCCTTTCATGATCGTCCCCCCGGGAACGATGGATCCCTTGGGGCTTACTGTGAGCCGGCTCGCAGTGGTTGTCGCCTGTCAGATCTGACAGGTCGGCTCTATCGTTTTGCGATAAAGCTGTCCCCATCCATAACCAGGATTTCACCCGTCTCATTGAGCCTTGAACAATTTCACCGCGACCACGGCGTCTGCCTCCACCCTCAGATGCAGCATTGCTCGTGGTGTGGTCTGCGAATCCTTGAAGCATTCGACAATGACCGCCTGCGCCGCACAAGCCTGCATCGCCAATCGGTCCGCCTCGCGTAACTGGCGTTTTACCGCAGTACTTATCGGAATGGCTAAATGGCCCTCGCGCACGTCTGAGCAAAACTTCAAGGCGACTTCTCTCGGCGTGGGGGGCGGTGGAGATGTCAGGCCAGCCTCCTCGAACAGATGATTGAGCTGCTCCGCCGCACTGACTGCGCGGGGGAAACCAGCGAAGGCCGAAGCCTGCAGGAGCACTTCAGTCATTTCACCCGGTGCGAGGCCCAATGCCAGGCCAGTTTTGAGGTGCACGCTTAGCGGTGGCCCGACCATGCCCAAGGCGATAATTACGGCAAGTGACACCTACACCTTAGACGAACTCCACCACCGGCATCTGCCGCTTCATCAATACCTTGCCAGCGCGGATCGAATACAGCGGCAGACCCTGGCTGCGGATCACTTCGTAATCGCTGTCCGCCGACAGGATCAGCAGGTTCGCCGGACGGCCCTGTTCCAGGCCGTAGCGCTCACCGAGGTGCATGGCCCTGGCGCTGTTGTCGGTGACCAGGTCCAGGGCGCTTTGCAGGTTGCGGTAACCGAGCATGTGGCAGATGTGCAGGCCGGCTTCGAGCACCCGCAGAATGTTGCCGTTGCCCAGCGGATACCACGGATCGACGATCGAATCCTGGCCGAAGCAGACGTTCATGCCGGCTTCGAGCAACTCGTTCACACGAGTCACGCCGCGGCGTTTCGGGAAGTTGTCGAAGCGACCTTGCAGGTGAATGCTTTCGGTCGGGCAGGAGACGAAACTGATCCCCGAATGCCCGAGCAGGCGGAACAGTTTTGCGCAGTAGGCGTTGTCGTAGGAGCCCATCGCCGTGGTGTGGCTGGCGGTCACGAGCGCGCCCATGTCACGGCTGCGGGCCTCTTCGGCCAGCACTTCGAGGAAGCGCGAATGCGGGTCGTCGGTTTCGTCGCAATGCACGTCCACCAGGCAGCCGGTGCGCTCGGCCAGGTCCATCAGGAACTTCACCGAGCTGACGCCCTGATCACGGGTGTATTCGAAATGCGGAATCCCGCCGACCACGTCTGCGCCCATGCGGATCGCTTCTTCCATCAGCTCGCGACCGTTGCGGAACGACTCGATGCCTTCCTGGGGGAACGCGACGATTTGCAGGTCGATCAGGTGACGGCTTTCCTCGCGCACTTCGAGCATGGCCTTGAGCGCGGTGAGTTGCGGGTCGGTGACGTCGACGTGGGTGCGCACATGCTGGATGCCGTGGGCGGCCAGTGTCTGAATGGTTTTCTTCGCCCGGTTCTTGGTGTCTTCCTGGGTGATGGTGACCTTGCGCTCGCCCCAGCATTCGATGCCTTCGAACAGCGTGCCGCTCATGTTCCAGCGTGGTTCGCCGGCGGTCAGGGTGGCGTCGAGGTGAATGTGTGGTTCGACGAAAGGCGGCACTACCAGATTGCCGCCGGCGTCGAGGTCGTCAGGGCCCAGGGTCGGCGCTTCGGTCTGGCGCGCGATGCTGCGGATCAGGCCATCTTCCAGGTGCAATTCGTGCAGACCTTCCTGGTTGCGCAGTCGGGCGTTGATGATGTGCATCGGGCGAATCCTTTTATAGATCTTGTAGAGGGGCGGCCGCGTTGCGGGCGCCGAGCAGGCCGGTCACTGCGATATACGTTAACGCGGCAACGGCGATCCCGACCAGCGGCGCGACCCAGGGCGAGCCGAACGCCGCGACGGTGCCGGCCGCGTAAGCCGCCAGCCCCGGCCAATTGAACGCCGGTAACCGTGCGTCGGCCAGGCGTGGATATTGACCGCGCCAGCGGAAGAAAAAGTCCGCCATGATCACCCCGCCAATCGGCGGAATCACCGTGCCGAGCAGGATCAGATAAGGCACCAGCATGTCGTACATGCCCAGCAGTGCGAGTGCCGTGCCGATCACGGCACCGACCAGGGTCACGGTCTTGCGGCGACCGGTGCGCAGCAGGTTGCAGCCAGCGACGGCGAAGTTGTAGATGGTGTTGTCCTGGGTGCTCCAGATGTTCAGTAACAGCATGGCCATTGCGGCCATGGCGAACCCTTGCAGCAGCAACACTTCAACCACGTCGGGCTGTTGATAGACGATTGCACCATAGGCGCCGATCAGCACCATCAGGCCGTTGCCGATGAAAAAACCGATCAGGCTGGCCAACACCGCGACCCGAGCCGAACGGGAAAAACGTGTCCAGTTAGTGGCCTGGGTCGCGCCACTGACGAAGGTGCCGAACACCAGCGTGATGGCGGTCGACCAGTCCAGCGAACCCGTCGGTACGACGCTGAGCAAACCATTGAGGCCGCCGACTTTCACGGTCGCGACCCACATCGACAGCATCAGCAGCAACATCATCGCCGGCACCGCGATGTACGACAGAATCTCCAGCCCGCGATAACCGACATAGGCCGTGGCGCAGAACACCAGGCCGAACAGCACCATCAGACCGAGCACCGTGCTGTCGTCCAGGGCGAAATATTTGCCGAGCACCACCGCTGCCGTGGCGGTGCCCCAGGCGTACCAGCCGATCTGGGTGAACCCGAGAATCAGGTCGCTGAGCTTGCTGCCGACTTCGCCGAAACAGAAGCGCCCCATCAGTACCGAGTTCAGGCCGCTCTTGAAGGCGATGTAACCCAGGCCTGCGGCGTACACGCCGAGCAGCAGGTTGCCGATGACGATGACGGCGAGCATTTCGCCGAAGTTGAACGCTACACCAAGCTTGCCGCCGGCAAACATGGTCGCGGTGAAAAAGGTGAAGCCCAGCAGCACCATCGCGGTGGAGGCGAGGCCTTTTCGCGCGTGCATCGGGACTTCGCTGAGGGGGTAATCGTTGCCAGGATCGTTCTGCGTCATGGGGCGTTCCTTGCTGAAAAGGGGAGGACGCGAAGAGGTTGCAGCGGTCGTGCCAGTCACGGATTGACGGGGTTATGTATAGACGAGGTGGCGGATTTGGCGCGAAAGCGGTGCGCCTGCATCCACCAAAGCACAAAGTGGGAGCCAGCCTGCTGGCGATGGCGGTGTGTCAAACAACGCAGATGTTGAATGTGCCGGCCCTATCGCCAGCAGGCTGGCTCCCACGGGTTATGTTTCGGCTCACAGGAACCGCAGCAGCGCAGCAACGATGGCTTCAGGCGCATCTTCCTGCACCAGATGCCCGGCATTCGGGATCGGATGAAACTGCGATCCGGGGATCATCTGATGCAAGGCCCGGCCGCGTTCGATGGGAATCCATTGATCCTCCTCGCCCCAGAGAATCTGCACCGGGCAGCGGATCGTCGGGTACAGCGGCTGCGCTTCCAGTGTGTAGCGCTGATCCATCTGCGCGATCTGCCGGTAGAACGCCGCTTGCCCGGGATAGCCCAGCCACGGCCGCACATAGGGCGCCAGTTCATCATCGGGGATATCCCGGTGAATGGCCCCGCGAATGTAGGCCGGCACGATGGCACGCTGGATGTAATCCGGCAGGCCACTGAACGCCGCCTCATGCTGGCGCACGTGCTGCACGAACGGCGAGCCCCACGGCGTCAGCGCGACTGGGTCGATCAGCGTCAGGGTGCGGTAATCCTTGCCGTTGAGCAGATGCGCGCGCAGGGCAGTGGCGCCGCCGAAGTCGTGGGCGACCACGTCCGGGCGTTGCAGGCCCCAGTGATCCAGCAGTTGCGCGAGCAATTCGTTTTGCACGCCGAGGGAGACATCGGCGTCCGGTTGCTCGGACCGCCCGTAGCCCAGCAGGTCGAAGTAATGCACTCGATGTGTGGCGAAAAAATGCGGCGCGATGCGATGCCACACGTAAGAAGAGAAGGGCGTGCCATGCACGAATACCAGCGGCGGGCCGTCGCCGCGCACCCCGTGGCGAATCTGTCGCCCATTGAAGTCAAAGACCTGATCCAGCAGCCAGTCTGTCATGGGCCTGTCCTCTTGGCGGGTTCGAGCCAAAAAGCATAGGCGTAAAAAAACCACCGGTCCCGGTGGTTTTTTGTGTCGCGGGATTTACTCGCCGCGATAGATGCAACCGCTGGTGCAGGTCTCGTGGATGCGGATCGCACTGAGTTCCGGCAGCAGGGGCTTCAATTCATTCCAGATGAATTTGGCCAGCACTTCGCTGGTCGGGTTCTCGAGGCCCGGAATGTCGTTCAGGTAGTTGTGGTCCAGACGCTCGTACAGCGGCTTGAAAATCGCCTTGATCTCGGAGAAATCACGGATCCAGCCGGTGTGCGGATCGAGGTCGCCGCTCAGGTGAATCGCCACTTTGAACGAGTGACCGTGCAGGCGTCCGCACTTGTGGCCGTCCGGTACGTGGGGCAGGCGGTGGGCGGATTCGAACGTAAATTCCTTGAAGATTTCCACAGTGATTTCAGCTCTGTTCAGATGGCGTTCGCCGCAGCGAATTCGGGCAGGCGGCGAGTTTACCAGCTTGTCCCCGGCTGTGCTGACTAAAGGGTCAGCAAGCGCTCGGCGAGGCGACCATTGGCAGTCAGCTCAAGGAATTCGTCGCCCAGCCGGCGGCTCTCGTCCATCGCCGCCCGCCAGTATTTCTGCCGGCTCGGTGCATCGCCCATGAAGCGCTTGAAGTCGTTACGGTCGGGGAGTTTGCCGTAGGGAAGACGCGCCAGGTATTCCTTGGACGGCGCCAGCAACAGCACGTCCTGCAAACGCTCCACCGAGGCTTTGCGCCAAGGCAAGGTCTTGTCGAACCAGCCCGGGATCACCCGGTCGGTGAAGTGCGGATAGAGCACGATGCCGTCGCCGCTGTAGGGCAGGTCGAGGTGATAGTCCAGCAGGCCGCCGTCGCGGAACGTGCCGGCACCGGCGCCCGGCAGGTCGCGTACGCCTTCCATGACCATCGGAATCGAACCGGACGCCAGCAGCGCCTGACGCAGGTTGCCGGCATTGAGGGTGACGAAACGTGACGGGAAATCGTTCAGCGCATGCACCGGCGGCGCCAGACGCGGGTCGTGGATAATCAGCCGTTCGAAGTGCCGCGACAGTCGAGCACGACCCCGCAGGTTGTCGGCGATCACTGAACCCAGCGCCAGCCCGAGCCGTCCGCGATGGTCATCCGCCAGCCCGCCGTGGCTTTTGACCACCATGATGTTCAAGCGGTAATGGGCGTTGTCGAGCAGTAGCGCATCGCGGCCGTCGAGCAGGTCATCGAGCATGCGCTGCGAGCTGCGGCTGACGTCGCTGATGGTCACGCCTTTGTTGAAGTTCTGCTCGGTGTACAGATGACCGAGGCGGCGAATGCCTTCGGCGGCATCCGGCAAACAGGCGCTGGCGAAGCGCCAGGAGCCCACCGACGCACCGATCAGCGAGCGCTCACGCGGCGCCGCCGGCAGCCACTCGCCGAACAGCGCCAGATCAAGCCCCTGAATCCCCAGCGCCTTCGGCCCACCGGCAGCACCGGGCAGGGTGCCGACGTCGGCGGCGTTCAGGCCTTGGGCGCGGATGCGTGCCATGGCGCGGGGGCCGGCCTTGAGGGTGAGGGCAGGGAACTTGATGTGGATGGCTGTCATACCGGTCTCGATCGTTAGCAAGCGAAGAATTATAAACACATGTTGCCGGCCCTGCGGCAGCGGGCTCGATGATGGCAATTCAGTTTCAGTTAAGTTCGCACCGTTATGGTGCCGGCTGTAGCGACACATAAAACACGGAGGCCCCATGAAAACCCTGACTGCCTTGAGCCTCGCCTCGTTCATCGGTCTGAGCGCGAGCCTCGCTCATGCCCGCGATCTTGGCCCGGACGAAGCCCTGCGCCTGCGCGACGCTGGTACTATCGTCTCCTTCGAGAAGCTCAATGCCACGGCGCTGGCCAGGCATCCGGGTTCCACCATTACCGACTCCGAACTGAAAGAGAAGTACGGCAAGTACCTCTACCAAGTTGATCTGCGTGATCCACAGGGGCTGGAATGGGATCTGGAATTGGACGCCGTCAGCGGGCAAGTGCTCAAGGATCATCAGGATACGTAATGAAGGTTAATGCTCGCGCCGCCAGTCGAACTGCGTTGGCGCTTTTGATTGTCTGCTCGGCGGTGACGGCCCGCGACCTCGATCAGGACGAGGCCCTGCGCCTGCGTCAGCAGGGGGTGATTCTGCCGCTGGAGCAAGTCCTGCATAACGCGCTGGATCGCTACCCCGGCGCCAAACTGCTGGAAGTCGAGCTGGAAGAAAAACACGACGTCTACATTTACGAAGTCGAGTTGCTGACCGTCGACGGTGTCGCGCGCGAGTTGCATCTTGAGGCCGCCACTGGCCGTTTACTGAAAGACAAGGAAGATTGACCGATGCGTTTGCTTCTGGTGGAAGACCACGTCCCCCTGGCCGATGAGCTGATCGTCGGCCTGCAACGCCAGGGCTATGCCGTGGACTGGCTGGCAGACGGGCGTGATGCGGTTTATCAGGGCCGCAGTGAGCCGTACGACCTGATCGTTCTCGACCTTGGTTTGCCGGGCGTGCCGGGCCTTGAAGTGCTGGCGCAATGGCGCGCCGGCGGGCTGGCGACCCCGGTGTTGATCCTCACCGCCCGGGATTCCTGGGCTGAGCGCATCGAAGGCCTGAAGGCGGGTGCCGACGACTACCTGACCAAACCCTTCCACCCGGAAGAGTTGCACCTGCGCATTCAGTCGCTGCTGCGCCGCTCCAAGGGCCAGGCCAACCAGCCGACGCTCAAGTCGGCGGGGCTGCATCTGGACGAGGGGCGCCAGTGTGTCGTGCGTGACGGCGCCGACATTCAGCTGACAGCTGCCGAGTTCCGCCTGCTGCGCTATTTCATGCTGCACCCGGAGCAGATCCTTTCCAAGAGCCACCTCGCCGAACACCTCTACGACGGTGAAACCGAGCGCGATTCCAACGTGCTTGAAGTCCACGTCAATCACCTGCGTCGCAAGCTCGGCAAAAGTGTGATCGAAACCCGTCGCGGTCAGGGTTACCTGTTCGGCGGACAAGCTTCGTGAGATCGATCCAGCGCCGCTTGAGCCTGGGTCTGATCAGCGTGATGGTGATCGTTGGCCTGGTGCTGGCGCAATCGAGCCTGTGGCTGTTCGAAGTGGGTTTGCAGCGTTACCTCGAGGCTGGCCTGCGCAATGACAGCGAGAGCCTGCTGGTGGCGCTGGTGCGTGGCCCGCAAGGCTTGCAGCTTGATGAACGGCACTTGTCGCCGGCCTATCAGCGGCCGTTTTCCGGGCATTATTTCCGTATCGATTTTGCCGAGAGCCACTGGCGCTCCCGCTCGTTGTGGGATCAGGAACTGCCGCTGCTTGAGCAGCCGGGCCTGCACAGCAACCTGCAACTGGGGCCGGACGGTCAGCAATTGTTGGTGCTGCGCTCCGACTATCGACGGCTTGGCCAATCGATCTCGATCAGCGTGGCTCAGGATTACACACCGGTGCGCGAAAGCTTCCAGCGCATGCGTCAGATCGGTCTGGGTCTCGGCCTGGTGGGGCTTCTGCTGATCCTGATTCTGCAACGACTGACCGTGCACCAGGCTTTGCGACCACTGGAAAGGGCTCGCGAGCAGATCGCTCAGTTGCAGCAGGGCCAGCGTTCACAACTGGATGAGCAGGTGCCGGCGGAACTGGAGCCGCTGGTTGCGCAGATCAACCATCTTTTGGCGCATACCGAAGACAGCCTCAAGCGTTCGCGCAATGCCTTGGGCAACCTCGGGCACGCGTTGAAAACCCCGCTGGCAGTGCTGCTGAGCCTGGCGTCGAACGAAAAACTCGATGCCCATCCCGAGTTGCGCAAGATCCTCAAGGAACAGCTGGAGCAGGTTCAGCAGCGGCTGAATCGTGAGCTCAATCGCGCCAGGTTGTCCGGCGATGCACTGCCGGGGGCGTTGTTTGACTGCGACGCGGAACTGCCGGGGCTGCTCGCAACGCTGAACATGATTCACGGCGAGCATCTGTCGTTGAGCTATGTGGCGCCACCCGGGCTGCATTTGCCGTGGGATCGCGAAGATCTGTTGGAACTGCTCGGCAACCTGCTGGACAACGCCTGTAAATGGGCGGATGCCGAGGTGCGGCTGAGCGTGATCGAGACCGCTGAAGGTTTTGTGTTGAGCGTGGAAGACGACGGGCCGGGGATTCCCGAGGCGCAGCGGGCTCAGGTGTTCAGCCGTGGGACGCGGCTGGATGAGCAGACCCATGGGCATGGGTTGGGGCTGGGGATTGTGCGGGATATTGTCGAGACTTGGGGTGGGGTTTTGGTGCTTGGCGAAAGCGAGTGGGGCGGGTTGAAGGTGGAGATTCAACTACCTCGGCGGTGAGCCTTCAAGAGCCCCCTCATCGGAACGCCGCCCGCCTAACCCTCTCCCGGAGGGAGAGGGAACTGACCGAGGTGGATGTGCGGGATACATCGACCTGAAAGCCTTCAGTCGAACTCAGGTTTGAACGGCATGAAGATCTGCTCCCTTTCCCCCTCGCCCCCCTGGGGAGAGGGTTGGGGTGAGGGGGTAAGCTTTTGATCTTCAGCAATCCCGCGTCAAACCCGAAACTGATCCATCAAACTCTGCTGCTGATTCGCCAGGCTATTGAGCGACTGACTCACCCGCGCCGATTCATTCGCCTGCCCTGACAGCGATTCCGTCACATCACGAATCGTCGCCACGTTGTTGTTGATCTCTTCGGCCACTGCGCTCTGTTCTTCGGCGGCGCTGGCGATCTGCAGGTTCATGTCGCTGATTACCGTCACCGCATCGCCGATCTGGCGCAGCGCGGTCACGGCCTGGCCGACCTGTTCGACGCTGCCCTGGGCCTGGCGATGGCTGTTGCCCATCGAACCGACCACGTCCTGGGTGCCGTTCTGCAATTGCTCGATGACCTGGCGGGTTTCCTCCACCGACTCTTGAGTGCGGCGGGCGAGGTTGCGCACTTCGTCGGCCACCACCGCAAAGCCACGTCCGGCCTCACCGGCACGGGCCGCTTCAATGGCGGCGTTGAGGGCCAGCAGGTTGGTCTGCTCGGCGATGGCGCGGATGGTTTCCAGCACGGTGCCAATCTTCTCGCTGTTGGCGGCCAGGCCTTCGACCTGGATCATCGCTGCGCTCATGTCGGCGGCGAGGTGGTCGATGCTGGCGGTGGTGCGGTCGATCACGGTCAGGCCCTGACGGGTAGCGCGATCGGCATCTTTCGCAGCTTCGGCAGCTTGCGCAGCGCTGCGGGCGACGTCCTGAGCAGTGGCGCTCATTTCGTGGGACGCGGTGGCGACCTGATCGACCTGACGGTATTGCTGCTCCATGCCGGCGCTGGTCTGAGTCGCAATGGCCGAGGACTGGTCAGCGGTGTTGCGCGCGTCCTGCACCGAGCGTTTCACTTCGGCGATGATCGGTTGCAGTTTGTCGAGGAAACGGTTGAACCAGCCGGCTAACTGGCCGAGTTCGTCTTTCTTGTCATAAGCCAGACGACGGGTCAGGTCGCCTTCGCCGCTGGCGATGTCTTCCAGCATGTGGGCCACGCCGAGGATCGGCTTGGTCACGCTGCGAGCCATCAGCCACACCAGCAACAGGCCGACCAGCGCGGCGAGCACGCCCAGACTCAGCTCGATCAGCGTGCCCGAGGTATTGCTGGCATCCAGTTGTTGCTTGAGCGCTTCGGCGCGGCTGACCAGGACTTTTTCCGGCACATCAAGCAGCACGCCCCAGGACGGCCCACCAGGGATCGGCTGGAACGGCGACAGCACTTTCAGCTGCGCATTGCTGTGCAGGCTGCTGACGGTTTTGCTCGAGGCCAGCAGGCGCAGCAGTTCAGCGCCGCTGGTGGTGTCCACCGCGTCGAGGCGCTGACTGAGTTTGCCGGCGTCCGGGCTGTAACCGGCGAGCAGGCCGGCGGGGCTGATGATGCTCACGGCGGTCTGGCCGTCATAGAGCTTTTTGCTGGCGCCCTGGCTGATCGCTTGCAGGCTGTTGAGGTTGATGTCCACCGACAGCGAGGCGATGACTTTGCCGTTGACCATCAGCGGGAACACGATGCTGGTCATCAGCACCTTTTGCCCGTCGATCACATAGAAGTAGGGTTCGATCACGCACGGCTTGAGCGTGGTGCGCGGGCAGGTGAACCAGGCGTTGGCGGCCTGGCCGCTGGGGCCGGTGCTGGTGTCGGCCATGTCGCTTTCCGGGAGTGCCATCGAGGTGACTTTGCCCGGTGTCGGCTGCGACCAGTACAAGGCGAAGCGGCCCTTGTCGTTGCTGCCTAATTCACTTTGTCCGGCGAACAGTTCGTCTTTGCCGTCCAGTGCGTTGGCTTCGAACACCAGCGACAGACCGAGCAATTCCGGGTTGGCTTGCAATGCCGATTTCACCTGACGGGTCATGTCTTCGCGCAGATCGAAGGCATCGAGGAAGCGCTTCTCGGCCTGTTCGCGCAGGAACAGCACCTGACGCGAAAAACCATGGCCATATTGATAGGCGTCCATGAACTGCTGGCGAATGCCCGCAGCCTGAACTTCGCCCTGGGATTCGATGCGCGCCTGGGCCGATTCGGTGAGCATTTCCATGCTCGAAGCTTTCACCAGTTCGGAACTGTGCTCCATGCGATACAGCGAAAGACCCACCAACAGGGTCACGATACCGGCCAGGCAGAGCCCGGCGAGCAGGGTGATTTTCCATTGGATGGAAAGTTGTCTGAGCGACATGGAAACGTCCTTATTCGATAAATATCTGAGACTTTGCACTGTAACGGCTGCGTTTCGACTTTCTTTATGGCGCAAATGCAATGGGGCGAATTGACGCACATTGTGGCGGATATGCCTTGTCAGAGAGTTTGATCATGGAAAGTTACACAGTGTCGCGACCGCTCGCTTTGACACTGCGCGCGCGCTGCGGCACAGTGCGCGCCCTTCTAATAAGACCCTCTATTCAAATCCGCTGGCGGCCTTCGGGTATTGCCGGGCGGACTCATCCTGTCTGGCGGTGATGATTTCATCGCAGTGTTCTTGAGGTAGTGAAATGAATGCAGTGATTGCTGCGGTCGGCGTCATGCTGATCCTCAGCCTGTCCCGGGTGCATGTGGTGATCGCGTTGATCGTCGGTGCGCTGGTCGGTGGCCTGACTGGCGGCCTGGGCATCGACGCCACGCTCAAGGCGTTCAACAGTGGTCTGGGCGGCGGGGCGACGGTCGCATTGTCCTACGCATTGCTCGGTGCTTTCGCCGTCGCGATTGCCAAGTCCGGCCTGGCTCATGCGCTGGCCGACAAGGCTTTGGCGATGGTCGATCGTCAGCATGCGACCGGTGGCGGCAGCGTCAAGTGGCTGCTGATCGGCCTGCTGTGGGTGGTGGCGATTGCTTCGCAGAACATCCTGCCGATTCACATCGCGTTCATTCCGTTGCTGGTACCGCCGCTTCTCTATGTACTGACCAAGCTGCAGCTGGATCGCCGGCTTATCGCCTGCGTCATGACCTTCGGCCTGATCACGCCTTACATGTTCCTGCCGGTGGGTTTCGGCAATATTTTCCTCAACGAGATCCTGCTGGCCAACGTCGCCCGCAGCGGCGTCGACATCAGCGGCATCAACGTCACCCATGCCATGGGCATTCCGGCGCTGGGCATGCTGGTGGGGCTGGGCATCGCCTTTATCAGTTATCGCAAGAAGCGCGTCTACGACCTGGGGAAAATCGAGCAGGTCGAGCAGGTGGCGGTGCAATACAATCCGCGGAGTCTGTTGATCGCCGGTGTCGCGATTGCGGCGGCCTTCATTATTCAGTTGTTGCTGGACTCGATGATTATCGGGGCGCTGGCAGGTTTCCTGATCTTTTCGGCGTCGGGCATCGTCAAGTGGCGCGAGACGGATGACCTGTTCACCGAAGGCATGAAGATGATGGCGATGATCGGCTTCATCATGATCGCCGCCTCCGGTTTCGCCGAAGTGATGAAGGCCACCGGTGAGGTTCAGACGCTGGTCGAATCGTCGGCGTCCTGGATCAATCACAGCAAAGGCATCGGTGCCTTGCTGATGCTGCTGGTGGGGTTGCTGGTGACCATGGGCATCGGTTCTTCGTTTTCCACGGTGCCGATTCTGGCGGCGATTTTCGTACCGCTTTGCGTGCAACTGGGCTTCAGCCCGATTGCCATTGTCTGCATCGTCGGGACGGCCGGTGCCTTGGGCGATGCCGGTTCGCCCGCGTCGGACTCGACCCTCGGCCCGACCTCCGGCCTGAACATCGATGGCCAGCACCATCACATCTGGGACACTGTGGTCCCGACCTTCCTGCACTACAACCTGCCGCTGCTTGCGTTCGGCTGGGTAGCCGCGATGGTCTTGTAAGCCCCAAACCAGATCGTTACTGCTGCGTGGTAACGATCTGGTCAAGACCCAGCTCAACTTTTGGTTTTGCGTGCCGTTAAAGCCTTTATCCACGCCAATAAAACCAAAAGAGTGAGCACCCATGCGCCTGAGTCTCAAGGCTAAAGTCCTGTCCCTTGCCGTCCTTCCGGTCTTGCTCTTCGCGCTGGTGATCAGCCTGACCACGCTGTTCATCCTCCAGGAACAGGCGCACAAGGAAGTCGAACAGACCCGCGAACGCCTGCTCGGCGACGCCAAGGCCACCCTGGCCAGCTACGTCGCCGTGGCCATGACCACCATCAAACCGCTGTACGACGCCGCCGCTCCCGGTGACGCCGACGCGCGGGCGCAGGTGATCAAACTGCTGTCGAGCATCAAGTACGGCAAGGACGGCTACTTCTTCGGCTACGACTCCGAGACCGTGCGTCTGTTCAAGTCCACCGATCCCGACGGTGTGGGCAAAAGCTTCAAGGACAACCGCGACCCGAACGGCGTCTACGTCAACCGCGACCTGGTGAAAGTGGCGAAGGACGGTACTCACTACCTGCAATACAGCTCGCCGCTGCCCGGTAACGCGCAGGTGCTGGTGCCGAAACTCGGTTACACCGAATACCTGCCGAAGTGGGACATGGCCTTCGGTACATCGGTCAACCTCGACGGCATCGAGGCGCAAGTGGCGCTGGTTCAGGCCCAGGTTCAGGAGCGCATGGAAGGCGTGGTGCTGAGCATCGTCGGCGTGGCGGTGATCGTGTTGCTGGTGATCGCGGTGGCGGGTCTGGTGCTGGCCAATACCATTCTGCGGCCGCTGACCCTGATGAAAGCCAACCTCGATGACATCGCGGCGGGCGAGGGCGACCTGACCCGCCGTCTGACCATCACCAGCCAGGACGAACTCGGCGAACTGGCCGGCTCGTTCAACCGCTTTGTCGACAAGATCCACGGCCTGGTGCGGCAGATCACCGAGATGACCTCGCAACTGACCGGGCTGGTGACGCAAGTGTCGGATCAGGCCCAGCGCTCGGATCAGGCCATGGAGCGTCAGCGCCATGAGACCGATCAGGTCGCGACGGCGATCAATGAAATGTCCGCTGCCGCGCAAGAAGTCGCCAAGAGCGCACAGAACGCCGCCGTCGCCGCGCAGCAGACCGACGAAGAAGGCCAGACCGCCAAGCGCGTGGTGGCCGGCAGCATCAAGCAGATTCATGCGCTGGTGGACGACATTCGCAGCAGCGGGGTTTCCCTCGACAGCTTGCAACAAGACGTGTCGTCGATTGTCGGCGTGCTCGGGGTGATTCGCTCGATTGCCGAACAGACCAATCTGCTGGCACTCAACGCCGCGATCGAAGCGGCACGGGCGGGCGAGGCCGGGCGCGGATTTGCGGTGGTGGCGGACGAGGTGCGGGCGCTGGCTTCACGCACGCAGATCAGCACTCAGGAAATTCAGGGGATGATTGATCGCTTGCAGGCGGGGACGCAGTCGGCGGTCGAAGCGATGCGCCGTTCCAGCGAGGCGGGTGATGGTACATCGGCGCAAGCCAATCAGGCGGGGGCATCGCTGGATGCCATGGCGGATCTGATTGCGACCATCAACTCGATGAACGCGCAGATCGCCAGTGCTGCCGAAGAGCAGACGGCCGTAGCGGAAGAGATCAACCGCAGCGTGCATCAGATTGCGGTGGCGGTGGATAACGTGGCGGATGAGACACAGTTGGGGGCGCAGACTTCGCGCAGTCTCGCGGAGTTGGGGCAGCGGCTTGGGAAGTTGGTGGGGCAGTTCCGGATCTGACCCCCAAAGGCCCCCTCACCCTAACCCTCTCCCGGAGGGAGAGGGGACTGACCGAGTAGTCTTGCGTTATACATCGACCTGAAAAAACAGTCGATTTTGGATTCAAAGCAAATCCTTCAGGTCGGCGTACTTCTCCAATATCCCCCAATCGGTCCCCTCTCCCTCCGGGCGGTCCGACGTTTCGGGAGGGTTAGGGTGAGGGG
>NZ_JBSVWF010000051.1:0-47021 GCF_054071635.1 Pseudomonas sp. SDO52101_S400
GTGACGGTACCGAATGGCGGTGACGAATGGCAGGGTTAAGACAGTTGCTCCCACAGGTATTTGTGCCGTACACAGAACTTGTGAACACCGGACACTGTGGGAGCGGGCTTGCCCGCGAAGAGGCCCGGCCAGACAACACAAAATCCAGGCTATTCGACCCGCATCTCGCCACTGAACACCAGCGTGTTACGGCAACGCCGGCACAGATAGCGTCGACCTTGCCTGACCAGGCTATGGCGCTGGGCCGAGAACGGGAAGTCACTGTCGGCACACGGGCATTTATAGATGTAGCGGGTCACGCTGCGGCGTTTGACTTCATAGGTATGGCAGCGATCCGGCGGCAGCTCGTAGACCCCGCGCATGATCAGTTGCCACTCCTCGCCATGGGGCTGGATGCGGTCACCGAACAGTTGATGGGCGATCAGGTGCGCGACTTCATGGGCCACGGTCTGCTTGAGGAAGTGTTCGGTGTTCTCCCGGTACAGCTGCGGATTGAAACGCAGCAGGTTCTCGTGCAGATGCGCGACCCCGGCTTTTTGCCCGCGCAGCTTGAGGCTCACCACGGGGCGTTTGAAAGGACGTTTGAAAAAGGATTCAGCGAGTTGGAAGCAGTCTTCGACGCGGGTATTGAGTTGCTCGGGCATGCTTGATGGATCTCCAGAGGCGTCGAGTATGCCGCAACCCCGGGGCGTTGCGAATCGCCGAGCTGCCGAATGGTCGTCGCTCTTTTTCACCCGGCACGAGAAGGCCGCCTCGCGGCGGCCTGTGTTGGCGGATCTTGTTCTTCTCGATTGTGCATTCAGCTAATTGGTGTAGACGGGCCCCACGCCCAGTCCCCAGACAATCACGGTGAACGCCATGATGGCGACCAGCACCACCAGACCCACCGCCAGCACCGAGCTGGAAAACAGGAATCCCTCGTCGGATGGAATGTTCATGAAGGTCGGCAGCCCCACATACAGCAGGTACACCGTGTAGCAGATGGCCGCCGTGCCGACGATCATCCCCAGCCACATATGCGGATACAACGCCGCCAGGCCACCGACGAACAACGGTGTCGCGGTATAGGTGGCAAAAGCGACGCAACGCGCCAGGCTCGGGTTGGCGTCATAAGTACGGGCCATCCAGTGCACGAAGGCACCCATGACCGCGACTCCGCCGAGCATCGCCAGGTAAGACATGACGGTCATCCAGATCGCGCTTTCGACGGTGAGCATCACCGGCGCACGGTTGCCGATCACCCAGCCGACCTGAGTTGTGCCGATAAATGCCGAAACGGCGGGGATGGCCGCCAGAATCAGCGTGTGCGTCAGGTACATGTGGCTGATGCTTTCCTCTTGGTCGCCACGGATTTCCTTCCATTCCTGATCGGGGTGGGTAAAAAGTCCCACTACGTGATGGATCATGCCAGTCACTCCTCTCGTTATTGCCATCGCCCCCCAGCGGAGCGCCTACGGGCCAATGTGGCCGAGCAAATACAGGTCTTCAGATTGTGTGCGACCTTATGTCGCAGTATAGAAAGGTCTTAACCGCACAGGTGATAGGGGCTTAGAGCAAATCGCGCTGTAAACGGGCGGGGTAATCGCGTCGGGGTCTGTGCAAACGGGCATTCGAGGGGGCGACAACCTGTGGCCACAACCCCGGTGTTTTTGCGTAAAATGCCCGCCTTTCGTCACACCTCACGGATTTCGCGTCATGGGCACTCTTACGGTCAACCAGAACAAACTGCAAAAGCGCCTGCGCCGCCTGGCCGGCGAAGCGGTCGCCGACTTCAACATGATCGAAGACGGCGACAAGGTCATGGTCTGCCTGTCCGGGGGCAAGGACAGCTACACCATGCTCGACGTGCTGATGCACCTGCAGAAGGTTGCACCGATCAAGTTCGAGATCGTCGCCGTGAACATGGACCAGAAGCAGCCGGGCTTTCCCGAGCACGTGCTGCCGGCCTACCTGAAAGAGCTGGGTATCGAGTACCACATCGTCGAGAAAGACACGTACTCGGTGGTCAAGGAGCTGATCCCGGAAGGCAAGACCACCTGCTCGCTGTGCTCGCGCCTGCGTCGCGGCACGCTGTACACCTTTGCCGATGAAATCGGCGCGACCAAAATGGCCCTCGGTCACCACCGCGACGACATCGTCGAGACGTTCTTCCTCAACATGTTCTTCAACGGCAGCCTCAAGGCCATGCCGCCGAAGCTGCGCGCCGATGACGGGCGCAACGTGGTGATCCGTCCGCTGGCCTACTGCAACGAGAAGGACATCCAGGCCTACTCGGACTTCAAGCAATTTCCGATCATTCCGTGCAACCTCTGCGGCTCCCAGGAAAACCTGCAACGTCAGGTGGTCAAGGAAATGCTTCAGGACTGGGAACGCAAGACCCCGGGTCGTACCGAAAGCATCTTCCGCAGCCTGCAGAACGTGATCCCGTCGCAACTGGCTGACCGTAACCTGTTCGACTTCACCAGCCTGAAGATCGACGAGACGGCGGCTTCGCGATTCGTCAATGTGGTGAACCTGTAAGCGATCCAGTCGCTCGAAAGAAACGGCGCTCGCGGGCGCCGTTTTCAATTCATTTTTTAGGAGAGGGCATGCGCGATTACAAGTGGCTGCACGAATACTGTCTGAACCGCTTCGGTTCGGCGGCTGAACTGGAAGCCCATCTGCCCGTTCCCAAGACCCCGGCGCAACTGCGCAAGGTCAGCGATGACCGTTACCTCTCGACCATGGCCCTGCGGGTGTTCCGTGCCGGGCTCAAGCACAGCCTGGTGGATGCCAAGTGGCCGGCCTTCGAAGAAGTGTTCTTCAAGTTCGACCCGGAAAAAGTCGTGCTGATGAGCGCCGAACACCTTGAGCGGCTGATGCAGGATGCGCGGATCATCCGACACCTGGGCAAGCTGAAAAGCGTGCCGCGCAATGCGCAGTTCATTCTGGACGTCGAGAAAGAGAAGGGCAGTTTCGGCGCGTTGCTGGCCGACTGGCCGGTGACCGACATCGTCGGCCTGTGGACCTACCTGAAAAAGCACGGCCACCAATTGGGCGGGCTGTCGGCGCCACGCTTCCTGCGCATGGTCGGCAAGGACACGTTCGTGCCGAGCTACGATGTGGTCGCGGCGTTGAATGCACAGAAGATCGTCGACAAGGTGCCGAGCAGTCTGCGGGACCTGGCCACGGTGCAGAACGCGTTCAACCAGTGGCATGAAGAGAGCGGTGGACGGCCGATGAGCCAGATTTCGATGATGCTGGCGTACACCGTCAATCACTAAGACCGCGTCGCCCGCATCGCTAGCAGGCCAGCTCCCACAAAAGATTCGTGAATAACGCAGATCCAGTGTGGGAGCCAGCCTGCTGGCGATAGCGGTCTGTCAGGCGACGGAGACTTCGCCTTCGCCGGACAGCTTGCGGTTCAACTGATACCGCCACCGCACATACAGCAGCGCCGAGCAGAACACCGCCAGACTGGCGATCATCTCCAGTACGCCAAACAGTTGCCGGCTCGGGTCATACGCCGCCAGTGCGCCCTTGATGAAATACAGATTCACCACAAAGCACATCCACGAATGCCCGCGTGCGCTGCCCATGATCATGCCCGGTGCCAGCACGATCCACGGGATCAGCTCGATCAGCAGAATCACCCACGGCCGCGCGCCGTGCAGGTCGGCGAACACCAGGTAATAAGCGGCGAGCAGTCCGGCCAGACCGAAAAAGCACAGCAGACTGATCACCCGCATCGCACGCACCCGTGGCTCCAGCCACTCGACGGCGGGCAGGACTTTCGGCTTTCTGGCCATTTCAGTTCCCCAGCTTCAAAGCCGTTTTGGCCAGGCGTGCGCCGAGTGCGCGGCACAGCGCCACTTCGTGCTGATCGAGACCGCTTTTGCCATTGGCCCCGGCATGATGGCTGGCGCCATAAGGCGTGCCGCCACCCTGGGTTTCCAGCAGCGCCGATTCGCTGTAGGGCAGACCTGTGATCAGCATGCCGTGGTGCAGCAGCGGCAGCATCATCGACAGCAGGGTGGTTTCCTGACCGCCGTGCAGGCTGGCGGTGGAGGTGAACACGCCAGCCGGTTTGCCGACCAGCGCGCCGGTCAGCCACAGGTTGCTGGTGCCGTCGAGGAAGTACTTGAGCGGCGCGGCCATGTTGCCGAAACGGGTCGGACTGCCGAGGGCCAGGCCGGCGCAATTCTTCAGATCATCCAGCGTGGCGTACAGGGCGCCTTCATCCGGAATGTCCGGCGACACGGCTTCGCACTCGGTGGAGATCGCCGGCACGGTGCGCAGGCGCGCTTCGAGGCCAGCCTGCTCGACACCACGGGCAATCTGCCGGGCCATTTCATTGGTCGAACCGCTGCGGCTGTAATACAGAACCAGAATGTACGGCGCACTCACGGCAACAGCTCCAGGATCTGCTCCGGTGGACGGCCGATGACGGCTTTGTCGCCGGCTTCAAGAATCGGTCGCTCCATCAACTTGGGATGTGCGGCGATGGCTTCGATCAATTGTTTCTCGGTGAGACTGGCATCCGCCAGGTTCAGGGTCTTGTATTCGTCTTCGCCGGTGCGCAGCAGTTGCCGTGCGCTGATCCCCAGCTTGCCGAGCAAGGCCTTGATTTGCGCGGCGTCCAGCGGTGTTTCGAGGTAGCGCACCACGTTCGGCGTCAGGCCACGGGCTTCGAGCAGTTCGAGCGCACCGCGGGATTTCGAGCAGCGCGGGTTGTGATAAAGCGTCAGATCGGTCATGGGCGGGTCGCTTCTTGCGTAGAGTGGCGGCTATTCTAACTGTGCAACGCGCAATCCAGAACCTTGGGAGGCGATGGGTCGCAGGCGCATTCAATTTTTGACAAGGAACATGACATGACACGGCGACTGGCAGCGGCATTGACGATCATCGGGGCGTTGATGCTGGGGGGCTGCGGTAACGACTACGGCATTGACCAGAACGGGCAGAAGGTGGCGTCCGAGCGTCTGGACAAGCAATGGGTCGTGCTCAACTACTGGGCCGAATGGTGCGGTCCGTGCCGCACGGAAATCCCGGAGCTCAATCATCTGGCCGAAGAACTCAAGGGCAAGAAAATCGGTGTGTTCGGGGTCAACTTCGACAACGTGCAGGGTGAAGAGCTGAAAGGTGCCAGCGAGAAACTCGGCATCAAGTTCACCGTGCTGGCGCAGGATCCGGCAGACCTGTTCGAACTGCCGCGCAGCGAAGCCTTGCCGGTGACCTACATCATCGACAACAAGGGCAAGGTGCGTGAACAGTTGATGGGCGAGCAGACGGCGGCGGGGGTGATGGCGAAGCTTGAGGCGTTGAAGGCGGCCAACTGATTCGTTTTTGAGGGCCCTCCCTCATCGGAACGCCGCCCGCCCAGCCCTCCCGAAACGTCGGACCGCCCGGAGGGAGAGGGAGCCGACCGAGTTGTCTGGCGTTATACGTCGACCTGAAAGAACCAGTCGATTATGGATTCGGCGAAGCCAAATCAAATCAATTTTGGATTCGCCAAGGCCGGGTCAGGTCGGTGTATTTCTGGAATATCCCCCAATCAGTCCCCTCTCCCAGTGGGAGAGGGTTAGGGTGAGGGGCTTGGCGATCTAAAAGATCAACCCTCTTCCAGCCACCAGCGCAAAGGCTTGCCTTCAGCCGGCCAGAAACGCATCTGCTCGATCGGCGAGATATCCCAGCGCTCCACTTTCTCCAGCGCCTGGAGGAAGCGTTGCTCCTGCTCCATCAGCGCCGGGGCACACAGTTTGCGGGTCTTGCCGATCTTGCCGAAGCTGAGCTTGTCGCCTTCCAGGGTGTAAGGCGCGAACCAGTGGTTGCAGCCGCCATTGCCATACGCCCGGCCATCATCGCCGAGGGTCACGGTCAGGTGGCTGTAGTCCATCAGTGGCCGCTCGCCGATCCACTCCAGAATGTAGCTGCGGTTCTGTTGCAGTTGCACAGGCTCCGCGGCGCAACCCATCAGGCCGGCGCCGACAGCGGCGGTCAGGGCCAGGTGTTTCATCACGCCGGCTCCTGGCATTTCGGGCACAGGTGCCTGTCACCGACCGCTTTCCAGCCCAGTTCGGCAATGCGCGCCGTGGCGGCCGGTTTTTCAGCCGGTTTGCCAAGCTTGGCATCCACCGCGAATTCGAAGCTCAGTTCCTTCGCGCAACTGTCGCAGTTGACCTGCCAGGTATGTATCGCCAGTTCGCCGAACACCGGGCCGGTGGTCATCGCGGTCCATTGACCTGGCGGGTTGATCAGGTGGCGGACGGTATCGACGGTCAGGCGCATGGACAAGTCCTTGCTGCCTTTGAGGGTCACGACCAGCACGTCGCCGATGCGGATCGAGCCACCGTTGCCGGTAACCTGATAACGGCCCGGTACAAGGGCGCGGCATTCGGTGAGGGTGTGTTGCGGGTTCATCAGGGTGTAGCGGAAATCGTGTTCGACCATGGGTCCTCCAAATATGCGCGACATGCTAGCACGGGCTGGATTGCAGAATAACGCGCGCTTGCGACCTTCGATCCGGTTCAAATCGACACCGCAGTCGTGGCAAACTGCCGCCTTCATTTCTAAGGAACGGAACATGGCGCTGATCGAATGTTATGAATGCAAGCGGAGCATCAGCCCCGAAGCGAAGACGTGCATTCATTGCGGGGCTCCGATGACGGGCGCGCACGTACCGGCAAAAGCGAACTCTGTCGCATCAACGATTTCCTTTGGCAGTTTGCCCCGGAACAAGGCGGTGACCGAAGCTTTCGTCGCAGAAGCCGCTCCTGCGCCTGCCCCGGAACACAAAGTCATGCCCGCCGCCGCTGGACGCCGGCGCCGGCAACAGGCCGAACAGGCAGCCGAGCAAGCGGTCGAGCAACAGTCGTATGTCGATGGTGTGCGCCCGGTAGAGGGCTGGCTGAAGATCATGGCGTTCCTGATGCCGATCATCTTTGTCTGGTTCCTGCTGCGCCGGGGGCATTCCCTCAAGCAGCGACTGTTTGGCTTCGGCTGGCTGGCGCTACTGATTTTATGCGTGGCGATTACCCCGACTCCGCCTCCGGCCTGACGATCGATTGTCAGCCCTCGACCTGGTTCTGCGGCGTTCCTGCCGCCCAGGTCGCGATGTTGTGCAGGGTGGTGGCGGCAATCGCGCCCAGCGCCTCGCGGGTCAGGAACGCCTGATGTGCGGTAATGATCACGTTGGGGAAAGTCAGCAGCCGCGCCAACACGTCGTCCTGTAACGGCAGGTCCGAGCGGTCCTCGAAGAACAGCTGCGCTTCCTCTTCATAAACGTCCAGTCCCAGATAACCCAGTTGACCGTCCTTGAGCGCATCGATCAGCGCCGGGGTGTCTACCAGACCACCGCGTCCGGTGTTGATCAGCATCGCGCCCGGTTGCATGTGTGCCAGTGAATCACGGTTGATCAGGTGTTTGCTCTGCTCGTTGAGCGGGCAGTGCAGGCTGATGATCTGCGATTGTTCGAGCAGTTGCGGCAGGCTGAGATAGCGCGCGCCCAAGGCTTCGACGGCCGGGTTCGGATACGGATCGAAAGCCAGCAACTCGCAGCCGAAACCGTGCATGATTTTCGCGAACGTCGCGCCGATCTGGCCGGTGCCGACAATGCCGACGGTTTTGCCGACAAGATCGAAGCCGGTCAGGCCATGCAGACTGAAATCGCCTTCGCGGGTGCGGTTGTAAGCTCGGTGCAGTCGACGGTTGAGGGCAAGAATCAAAGCCACGGCATGCTCGGCCACCGCGTGGGGCGAGTAGGCCGGAACGCGTACGACCACCAGCCCCAGGCGTTTGGCGGCGTTCAGGTCGACATGGTTGTACCCCGCCGAGCGCAGGGCGATCAGCCGGGTTCCGCCGGCCGCCAGACGTTCCAGCACGGGGGCGCTGAGGTCATCGTTGATGAAGGCGCAGACCACCTCGTGCCGGTCGGCCAGCGGCGCCGTGTCGAGACTCAGTCGGGCGGGTTGAAAGTGCAGCTCGATGCCGGCCGGGCAATCGGCGGCGAGGAAACTGTCGCGGTCGTAGGTCTGGCTGCTGAAAACGATCGTGCGCATGCAATCCTCCTGAAGCATCGACGCGGGCGCGAATCACCCGCGACAACTTTAGCCGCATCGGCGCGGATCGGCATTGCCGTGGATCAGGCGCTGATCTTCGCCTGCGCCGCCAGACGATTGATCGCCCGCTCCAGCTCATCCAGGGCGGTGGAAGCCTTGGGGTCTTCCTGTTTGAGCAGGGTTTCGCTGCGCTGGCAGGCCGCGCGCAATTGCGGCACACCGCAGTAGCGAGTGGCGCCGTGCAGGCGATGCACCCGTTCGATCAGGCCAGTCTGGTCGTGGCTGTCGCGGGCGCTGCGGATCGCTTCGCGGTCGGCCTCAAGGGACGCCAGCAACATGGCCAGCATGTCCGCCGCCAGATCCGCCTTGCCGGCGGCCAGACGCAGACCTTCTTCCTGATCGAGCACTGGCAGGTCCTGATGGCCTGCCAGGCTTTCGCTGTTGCGGTCCGGTGCCTGATTGCGCAGTGCCAGTCCTGTCCATTTCAACACCACTTGCGCCAGTTGGCGCTCGCTGATTGGCTTGGTCAGGTAGTCGTCCATGCCACTTTGCAGCAGTGCGCGTTTTTCGTTGGCCATGGCGTGGGCGGTGAGGGCGACGATCGGCAGCGGCGTGCAATGGCGCTCGCTTTCCCACTGACGGATCGTTTCGGTGCTCTGGCGCCCGTCCATGCCTGGCATCTGCACGTCCATCAAGACCAGATCGAAGGTTTCGCTCTGCACAGCCTTGACCGCCGCGTAGCCGCTTTCGACAGCGAGCACCTTGGCGCCCATGTCTTCGAGCAGCGTCTGTACCAGCAACAGGTTGGCCGGGTTGTCGTCGACGCACAGCACTTTCGGCGCACGGCTCGACAGCGGTTCGCCGGGTTCGCTGCGCATCTGGCGCGGGTTGACCATGTCCGACAATGCCCTGCGCAGTTTGCGGGTGCAGGCCGGTTTGGACTGGAGCTGGCTGTGCGGGTTGGGCACCGACAGATGAAACAGCGTCAGTTCGGTGGTCGGGCACAACACCAGTACCCGGCAGCCGAGGTGTTCGAGATCCCAGATGTGCTGGTTGAGGCGTTCCGGCGGCATGTCGTTGCTGGTGATGCCGAGCACCGCCAGATCGATGGCCTGATCGGTCTGGTGGGCGCCGGTGACGCCATTGGTCAGGCTTTCCAGGGTATTGAACGGGGTGACGTCGAGTCCGCAGTCTTCCAGTTGATGCTGCAACGCCTGACGCGCCAGTTCGTGGTTTTCCAGCACCGCCACCCGGCGGCCGAGCAACGGCGCGGCGGGCAGGTCTTCGGCATCGTCGCGGGTCTTGGGCAGACTGAGGCTGATCCAGAACTCCGAGCCTTCGCCCGGGGTGCTGTCGACGCCGATTTCGCCGCCCATCTGCTCGATCAGACGTTTGGAAATCACCAGACCCAGGCCGGTACCGCCGGGCTGGCGCGACAGCGAGTTGTCAGCCTGGCTGAAGGCCTGGAACAACGCGCGCACGTCCTGGTTCGACAGGCCGATGCCGGTGTCCTGAATGCTGATGCGCAGTTGCACGCTGTCTTCGTGTTCTTCTTCGAGCATGGCGCGGGCGACGATGGTGCCTTCGCGGGTGAACTTGATGGCGTTGCTGACAAGGTTGGTGAGGATCTGCTTGAGTCGCAGTGGATCACCGACCAGCGACAGCGGCGTGTCGCGATACACCAGACTCACCAGTTCCAGCTGCTTGGCGTGGGCTGCGGGGGCGAGGATGGTCAGGGTGTCCTGCAACAGGTCGCGCAGGTTGAACGGAATGTGGTCGAGGACCAGTTTGCCGGCCTCGATTTTAGAGAAGTCGAGGATTTCGTTGATGATTCCCAGCAGGCTGTCGGCGGACTTTTCGATGGTGCCCAGGTAGTCGAGCTGGCGTGGGGTCAGCTCGCTTTTCTGCAACAGGTGGGTGAAACCGAGAATGCCATTGAGTGGCGTGCGGATTTCGTGGCTCATGTTGGCGAGAAACTCGGACTTGATCCGGCTCGCTTCAAGGGCCTCCTTGCGGGCCAGATCCAGTTCGATGTTCTGGATCTCGATGGTCTCCAGGTTCTGGCGCACGTCTTCGGTGGCCTGATCGACGCTGTGCTGCAACTCTTCCCGGGCATTTTGCAGGGTGCCGGCCATGCGGTTGATGCCGGATGCCAGCTCGTCCAGTTCCTGGCTGCCGAGGGGCGGCAGGCGGGTTTCCAGATGACCGTCCTTGAGTTGCGCGACGGCTTGTTTGATCTGGCTGATCGGGCGGTTGATCGTGCGGCCCATGCGCAGGGCCAGCAGGGCGGCGCCGGCCAGTCCCGCCGCAATCAGCAGCAGGCTGGCGAACAGGCTTCGGTAACCGCGCAGCAACATGCCGTTGTGCGAGAGCTCCAGTTCGACCCAGCCGAGCAGACGGTCGGACTCTTCAGGGATCAGTTCGCCGGCGAGGTTGCGATGCTTGCCGAACACCGGCAGCAGATAGCGGGTGGCGTCGTTGCCGCTGCGGCGCAGCAGTTGTGTGCTGTCGCCGCTGGGGGCCTGGTTGAGCATGGTCGGGCCGGCGTGGGCCAGCGGCGAACGGTCGGGCGCGAGGAAGGTCACCGCGCGCACATCCGGCTGTTCAAGGGATTGGGTGGCGATGCGCTCGAGCAGATCGGAATCGCCGTGACCCATGGCTGGCGCCACGAGCGGAGCGAGTTGCTCGGCGATCATTTCGCCGCGCTGCATCAGTTGGGCCTGCAGGTCGGACTGCTGCGTCCAGGTGAAATAGCCGCCCAGCACCAGTGCCATCAGGCTGGTCGGCAACAGGGTCAGCAACAACACGCGACCTTTGATTCCCAGTTTCTTGAGCACGCCTATCTCCTGCATCCCGCTGATCGTTGACTCACACGTGCTTCCGGCACGCGGCATGGGCGCAGTGTAGCGATTTGCTTGCGGGCATTCCCGGGAAAAATGATGTCCTGATCCGTCGTTTCGGCGCCGGTCATTTGTCCGAGAGGTCAACCTTGGGTTGCCGGGCGACGGGCAATCTTGAATAATCGCCCAACTGAGAATTATTTGCAGATAGTCATGACTCCTGTCTCTGTTGGCCAGCCACGCATTCTTTCCATCGAAGACGATCCCGTGCTCGGTGCCTATGTGCACGAGCAACTGGGGCGCAGCGGCTTCCAGGTCACCTGGTGCCAGAACGGCAGCGAAGGCCTGAGCATCGCCCGGCGCCAGCCGTTCGATGTGGTGTTGATGGACATTCTGTTGCCGGGGCTCGACGGCCTGAACGTGCTGACGCAACTGCGTCAGAGTCATTCCACGCCGGTGCTGTTGATGTCGGCGCTGGGGGCCGAGGCCGATCGAATCAGCGGGTTTCGCCTGGGGGCTGACGACTATCTGCCCAAGCCGTTCAGCATGGCCGAGTTGCATGTGCGGATCGAGGCGATCCTGCGGCGGGTCGCCCTCGACCGCCGTCCGTCCGTCAGCGCAGAACCTCTGGCGGTGGGCGGTCTGCACTTCGACGACGAGCAGTGCGAGGTGTTCTATCGCAATCAACCGGCCGGCCTGACCCGCAGCGAATACCGCTTGCTCGAAACCCTCAATCGCAATGACGAAGAGGTACTGAGCAAGGCCTTCCTTTATCAGCATGTTCTTCAGCGCGGCTACGCGGCCCACGACCGCAGCCTCGACATGCATATCAGTCAGATCCGTCGCAAACTCAAATCGATCGGCTACACCGAACGGGAAGTGCGCACGGTATGGGGCAAGGGCTACGTTCTGAGCGCCGTCGATGAAGGTGTCTGACCTGCCGGGCCGGCATTCACTGTTCTGGAAGCTCGCCTGCCTGCTGGTGGCGTTCTGTCTGTTGATGATCTGGCTGAGCTGGTCCTGGGGCCGCTATATGGAGGAGCGCAATCAGTTCCTCTCCGATGAGGCTCGCGGCACGCTCACGCGTTATGCCACCGAAGCCGAAGAGGCATGGCGGCGCGATCGGCGTGATGGCGTCGACCGTTGGTTGCAGAGCATGGAATTGCGCGAAGCCGGTTGGGTCGGCGTGATCGGCGGCAACTTGCAGTCGCTGAGTAGCGATCCGCTGAATGAGCAGGAAATCCAGCACCTGACCTTTCTGCGGGGGCTCGACTGGCCGATTCACAAGAAAGGCCGGCCGTGGCTGCGTGTGCCATTTCCCACAGAACCGGCCGCTGGCAGTCTGGTCATCGAGCTGCCAGAGCGATTTCTGCCGGGCAAATACCGAGTGTTCTGGCGGGTGATCACCAACGGTGTGATTCCCGGTCTGTTCACCCTGCTGCTGTGCGTGGGCCTGTATCGCTTGCTGGTGGTGCCGCTGAACAACCTGCGCGAGCAGGCCAACGCATGGCGTGCCGATCAATTGAATGTGCGTCTGTCGAGCGGTATCACCCAGCGTCCGGACGAACTCGGCGAACTGGCCCGGGCCTTCGATTCGATGTCCGAACGCCTGCAATCCACCGTTGCCCTGCAACAGCAATTGTTGCGTGACCTGTCCCATGAACTGCGCACACCCCTGAGTCGTCTGCGGGTGGCCAGCGAAAGTGAGCAGGATCTGTTGTCGTTGCGTGAGCGCATTGGCCGCGAAGTCGATGGCATGCAACGGCTGGTCGAAGACACCCTGCAACTGGCCTGGCTCGAAACCGAACGTGCACCGCTGCCGGACGAAGCAATCCAGATCCAGGCCTTGTGGGAAATGCTCACGGAAAACGCCTGCTATGAAAGCTGTTACCCCGTGGGCCAGTTGCAGTGTGCGGTGGACTCATCGTGCTGGGTGCGCGGCAATCTCAACACCCTGGCCCAGGCGCTGGAAAACATCCTGCGCAATGCGATTCGTCATTCTCCAGCGGGCGGCATTGTGCGACTGGATGGCCGGCGTGACGGGGGCTATTGGCATCTATGGCTGGAGGACGAGGGTGGCGGGGTGGCCGAGGCGGATCTGGAGCGGATCTTCTCGCCGTTCACCCGGCTCGACGGCTCGCGTCCGGGGGATGGGGGATTCGGTCTGGGGTTGAGCATTGCGAGGAATGCGGTGCAGCGCCAGGGCGGGAGCCTTTGGGCTGAGAACGGCCCGTCGGGGTTGAGATTGAATCTGCGGTTGGTGGCTGATGATAGTGCTGTCAGTCCCGACGCGTTCGCTGGCAAGCCTGCTGCCACAGTGGACATGAATCGTCCGCAGATTGTGTGAGCGGCACAAGAGAGTGTCAGCACTGCTGACATTTTTTAAAAAGTCTCACCACTGGTGAGACTTTTGCTGCTTATTCCAAGAAACCATAAGCACCATACTTTGCGTGATATGGGCCGCGCAGGTTTGCCGGTATGATAGGCGCCCCCGCTGTCCGGATTGCGAAAAACGCCATGACCTTGCAGTACCCAACCATCGCCGATTGCGTCGGCAACACGCCGCTGGTGCGTTTGCAGCGCCTGCCCGGTGTCACCAGCAACACCCTATTGCTCAAGCTCGAAGGGAATAACCCTGCGGGTTCGGTGAAGGATCGTCCGGCGCTGTCGATGATCACCCGTGCCGAGTTGCGCGGGCAGATCCACGCCGGCGATACGCTGATCGAAGCGACCTCGGGCAACACCGGGATCGCCCTGGCGATGGCCGCCGCGATCAAGGGTTACAAGATGATCCTGATCATGCCGGACAACTCCAGCGCCGAGCGTAAAGCGGCGATGACCGCTTATGGCGCGGAGCTGATTCTGGTCAGCCAGGAAGAGGGCATGGAAGGCGCTCGCGATCTTGCTCAGCGGATGGAAGCCGAAGGCCGTGGCAAGGTGCTGGATCAGTTCGCCAACGGCGACAATCCCGAAGCGCACTACACCACCACCGGCCCGGAAATCTGGCGTCAGACCCAGGGCAGCATCACCCATTTCGTCAGCTCCATGGGCACCACCGGGACCATCATGGGCGTGTCGCGCTACCTCAAAGAGCAGAGCGACAGCGTGCAGATCATCGGCCTGCAACCGATGGAAGGCTCGGCCATTCCCGGCATCCGCCGCTGGCCGCAGGAATACCTGCCGAAGATCTATCAGGCCGACCGCGTAGACCGCATCGTCGATATGGCGCAAAGCGAAGCCGAGGACGTCACCCGTCGTCTGGCCCGCGAAGAAGGCATCTTCTGCGGCGTGTCCTCGGGCGGTGCGGTGGCAGCGATGCTGCGTCTGTCCAAAGAAGTTGAAAACGCGGTGATCGTCGCGATCATCTGTGACCGTGGCGACCGATACCTGTCGACCGGCATTTTCGACGCGCCCAACTGATGGCCAAGCATGAGAGAGGCCTGCGCTTCCAGCCCACCGGCGGCAGCAAGGCTCCGCAAATCCCGACCGGCAAAAAGCAGCGCTTGAAGATCGAGCGCCTGTCCAATGACGGTCGCGGCATCGCGTTTTTCGAAGGTCGTACCTGGTTCGTCCTCGGCGCCCTGGCGGGTGAAGAGGTCGAGGCGCGGGTGCTCGGTGCCCACGGCAAAGTGGTCGAGGCGCGTACCGAGCGTGTATTCACCGCCAGCGAATTGCGTCGCCCGGCCGCTTGTCAGCACGCCGGTCGTTGCGGCGGTTGCAGCGTCCAGCATTTGCCCCACGGCGAACAGCTTGCCCTGAAACAGCGCATGCTCGCCGAACAGCTTTCACGAGTCGCCGGTGTCGAGCCTGAAGAATGGGCAGCACCGTTGACCGGTCCGGAATTCGGTTACCGACGCCGCGCGCGGATCGCGGTGCGCTGGGACAGCAAAGCCAAAACGCTTGAAGTCGGTTTCCGCGCCGCTGGCAGTCAGGACATTGTGGCGATCAGCGAATGCCCGGTGCTGGTACAGCCCTTGCAACCGATCATGACCCGCTTGCCGGAGATGCTCCGTCGACTGAGCAAACCTCAGGCGCTGGGGCATGTGGAATTGTTCAGTGGTTCGTCCCTTGCCGTCCTGCTGCGTCACATGGCGCCGCTGTCCGAGGCTGACCTGACGATCCTCAAGGATTTCTGCGCGTTCCATCAGGCGCAGTTGTGGCTGCACGGCGAAGACGGGCCGCAACCGGTCGATGTCACGCAGTCGCTGGGCTATCGCCTGGAACCGTGGGATCTGGAACTGGCCTGGCGGCCGGGAGATTTCATCCAGGTCAATGCCGGGGTCAACGAAGCCATGGTTGCCCAGGCGCTGGAGTGGTTGAAGCCGACCGCCGACGAGCGTGTGCTCGACCTGTTCTGCGGGCTCGGCAACTTTGCCTTGCCGCTGGCCAAGGCTGTGCGTGAAGTGGTGGCGGTCGAGGGCGTGCAGACCATGGTCGATCGCGCTGCAGCGAATGCCGCTAGTAACAATTTGCATAACACAAAGTTTTTTCAGGCCGATTTATCCCAGCCTTTGACCGATGCCGAGTGGATCGGAAACGGCTTTTCTGCGGTACTCTTGGACCCACCGCGTGACGGTGCTTTCGAGGTAGTGCGCAAGCTCGCGACCCTGGGTGCCGAGCGGCTGGTTTATGTGTCGTGCAACCCTGCAACTCTGGCGCGCGATACGGTCGAATTGATCAAGCAGGGCTACCGGTTAAAACGTGCCGGGATTCTCGATATGTTTCCTCAGACGGCACATGTCGAGGCCATGGCGTTATTTGAAGCGAGCTAGGATGGCTCGTCTGATCCGACTGGTCCGCCTGTGCAGCGCTCGTCTTAGCCCCGCGAGCGCGAACGGGCAATGAAGGTCAGTGATTTGACGCATTGAATCTGCGTCGTAGGGAAGGTAAAGCAAGATGGTACAGGTGAGAGCACACCAGCCGATCAACACCGACGGCAGTATCAATCTCGAGGCTTGGCTCGATCATGCGGTCAGTGTCGATCTGGCACTGGATCGCGAAGCCTTGAAAGAAGCCTGTGAGTTCGCTCGACAGGCCGAGCAACAGTCCAACGCAGCGAAGAATCTCTGGACCGAAGGCAGCGGCAGTTTCAGCACCGGCCTCGAAATCGCGGAGATTCTCGCCGACCTCAAGCTGGATCAGGATTCGCTGGTCGCGGCGGTGCTTTACCGTGGCGTGCGCGAAGGTCAGATCGAACTGGCAGCGGTCAGCCAGCGCTTCGGTCCGGTGGTCGCCAAGCTGATCGACGGCGTACAGCGCATGGCGGCGATCAGTGCCAGCCTCAGTCCGCGCCAATCGATGGTGATGGGCACTCAGGGGCAGGTGGAAAACCTGCGCAAGATGTTGGTGGCGATGGTCGACGACGTACGCGTCGCGCTGATCAAACTGGCTGAACGCACCTGCGCGATCCGTGCGGTGAAAACCGCCGATGACGAGAAGCGCAACCGGGTCGCCCGGGAAGTCTTCGATATCTATGCGCCGCTCGCCCACCGACTCGGTATCGGCCATATCAAATGGGAACTGGAGGACTTGTCCTTCCGTTACCTGGAGCCCGACCAATACAAACAGATTGCCAAGCTGCTGCACGAGCGGCGACTCGATCGTGAGCGTTTCATCGCCGACGTGATGACCCAGCTCAAGGACGAATTGCAGGCCACTGGCGTCGACGCCGACATCAGCGGCCGGGCCAAACACATCTATTCGATCTGGCGCAAAATGCAGCGCAAGGGTCTGGAGTTCAGCCAGATCTACGACGTGCGTGCGGTGCGGGTGCTGGTGCCGGAAATGCGCGACTGCTACACCGCGCTCGGCATCGTCCACACCCTGTGGCGGCACATTCCGAAAGAGTTCGACGACTACATCGCCAACCCGAAAGAAAACGGCTACCGCTCGCTGCACACGGCGGTGATCGGTCCTGAAGGCAAGGTGCTGGAAGTCCAGATCCGTACGCATTCGATGCACGAAGAAGCCGAGCTCGGCGTCTGCGCGCACTGGCGCTACAAGGGCACCGACGTCAAATCCGGCTCGAATCACTACGAAGAGAAAATCTCCTGGCTGCGTCAGGTCCTCGAGTGGCACGAAGAGCTGGGCGACATCGGCGGTCTCGCCGAACAGCTGCGGGTCGATATCGAACCGGACCGGGTCTACATCTTCACCCCGGACGGTCACGCCATCGATTTGCCGAAGGGCGCGACGCCGCTGGACTTCGCCTACCGCGTGCACACCGAAATCGGTCACAACTGCCGTGGCGCGAAGATCAACGGGCGCATCGTGCCGCTCAACTACAGCCTGCAGACCGGCGAGCAGGTCGAGATCATCACCAGCAAGCACGGCACGCCGAGCCGCGACTGGCTGAACTCGAACCTCGGTTACGTCACCACGTCCCGGGCGCGAGCGAAGATCGTTCACTGGTTCAAGTTGCAGGCCCGCGATCAGAACGTCGCGGCGGGCAAGACCCTGATCGAGCGCGAACTCAATCGCCTCGGTCTGCCAGCGGTGGATTTCGACAAACTGGCCGACAAGGCCAACATGAAAACCGCCGAAGACATGTTCGCCGCCCTCGGGGCCGGCGACCTGCGACTGGCGCAACTGGTCAACCTGGCACAGCAACTGGTCGAGCCGGAACGCGGCAACGAACAGCTGGAACTGATCCCGCGCAAGGCCACCGGCTACAAGCCGGGCAAGCGCGGCGATATTCAGATCCAGGGCGTCGGCAACCTGATGACCCAGATGGCCGGCTGCTGCCAGCCGTTGCCGGGCGATGCGATCGTCGGTTACATCACCCAGGGCCGCGGCGTGAGCATTCACCGTCAGGACTGCGCCTCGGTGCTGCAACTGTCCGGGCGCGAGCCGGAGCGGATCATCCAGGTCAGTTGGGGCCCGGTGCCGGTGCTCACCTATCCGGTGGACATCGTCATCCGCGCTTACGACCGTTCCGGTCTGCTGCGTGACGTTTCGCAGGTGCTGCTCAACGAGCGGATCAACGTGCTGGCGGTCAACACCCGCTCGAACAAGGAGGACAACACCGCGCTGATGTCCCTGACCATCGAGATTCCGGGGCTGGACGCACTGGGGCGGTTGCTGGGGCGGATTTCCCAGTTGCCGAACATCATCGAGACGCGGCGTAACCGGACTCCATGAAACCGACCTACAGCCTTGAAGACCTGTTGTACCTGATGAACCGTCTGCGCGACCCGCAGTTCGGTTGCCCGTGGGACATCAAGCAGACCTACGCGACCATCGTCCCGCACACCCTCGAGGAAGCCTACGAAGTCGCCGACGCCATCGAGCGCGGCGACTTCGATCACTTGCAGGGCGAGTTGGGCGATCTGCTGTTTCAAGTGGTGTATTACAGCCAACTGGCCCGGGAAGAAGGGCGGTTCGAATTTGCCGGGGTGGTCGACAGCATCACCCGTAAACTGATCCGTCGCCATCCGCACGTATTCCCGACCGGCGATCTGTATGCGCCGTTGGACGTGCCGCGTCTGAGCGAAGAGCAGGTCAAGCAGCGCTGGGAGGAGATCAAGGCCGAAGAACGCGCCGAGAAATCCGCCGAGCCGCAACAACTGTCCCTGCTCGACGACGTACCTGCTGCGTTGCCGGCCTTGTCCCGCTCGGCCAAGTTGCAGAAGCGCGCAGGGCAGGTCGGTTTCGACTGGCCGGACGCGTTGCCGGTGCTGGACAAGGTGCGCGAAGAGCTCGATGAAGTGCTCGAAGCCATGTCCGAGAATGACCCGCAAGCGGTGGCCGACGAGATCGGTGACCTGCTGTTTTCCGTGGTCAATCTGGCCCGGCACCTGAAGGTCGATCCGGAAACCGCATTGCGTGGCGCCAACGGCAAGTTCGAACGACGCTTCCGTTTTATCGAACAGGCATTGCGCGACACCCACCGCCCCATGGAAGATTGCACCCTCGAAGAGTTGGACGCCCTGTGGGGTGAAGCCAAACGTCAGGAAAAGAATTTGCCCAGCTGCGGCTGAGCCGTTGCCCAAGTGAGTAAGCATCAATGAGCCTTTCCCTTCGCGACCAGTTGCTCAAGGCAGGACTGGTCAACCAAAAGCAGGCCAAACAGGTCAGCAAAGACAAACAGAAGCAACAGCGCCTGGCCCACAAAGGCCAGATCGAACTGGACGACTCCCAGCAGCGCGCTGCCCAGGAAGCTCAGGCCGAGAAGGTCAAACGCGACCAGGAGCTGAACCGCCAGCAGCAGGAAAAGGCCGAGGCCAAGGCCCGCGCCGCGCAGGTCAAGCAGTTGATCGAAGTCTCGCGTCTGCCGAAGCTGACGACCGAGGACTACTACAACTTTGTCGACGACAAGAAGGTCAAGCGCATCTCCGTCAACACGCTGATGCGCAACAAGCTCAGCAGCGGTTCGCTTGCGATCGTGCATCATGCCGGCGGCTACGAAGTGATTCCACGTGAAGCAGCCCTGAAGATTCAGGAGCGCGATCCTCAGCGCATCGTGCAGCTCAACGAGAAGGTCGAAGAGGTCAATGCCGAGGACGATCCGTATGCGGCTTATGTGATCCCTGACGATCTGATGTGGTAATCGGGACTCGCCGGGCTGCCAAGCGGCTCTGAAACACCCAATAACGACAAACCCCGCTCATTGGCGGGGTTTGTCGTTTTCAATGCTGTGGTTTCGGTTCAGGCGGATTTCAGATCCCGCTGCCGTTCTTGCAGTTCCAGTTCGGCCTTGTAGTTGTGGGCGTCGATCTCGTTGTGGAACATGCCGACCAGCAAGTCTTGTTGATGCACATCCCAGATCCGTACACCGGCGGCTACGCCTTCATGGGACATGTGTGAATCGTCGCGTTCAGTTACTTTTACAGTCATCTGCTAGCTCCAATCTCTGTTATCTGCAGCAAGGCGTGTGCAGGCCTCTGTTATAGAATTTGTTAGCCTGCTAAGTAAACGTTCGATTTGTGCAATGTATCCTTGCGAAATCTGCAACAGTCCTGGAGCCCGCCAAATACGCGACATTCGGTCGCAGGGCATTGAGTTCCATGACAAAAGCTTCATGTTCCTGACGGCGATTTTCAAGCAATACACCGACCCTGTGGGAGCGGGCTTGCTCGCGAATGCGATTTAACATTCAACATTTTTGTCGACTGACCCACCGCTTTCGCGAGCAAGCCCGCTCCCACAGGAGGTCGTGTTTATGGCTGGCGAAAAAAAACGCCCCGAACCAGTCGGGGCGTTTTCATGTGCGGCTCAGCGCAAGGGAATTACTTGCCTTCCCAACGCTTCAGCACGAGGGTGGCGTTGGTGCCGCCGAAGCCGAAGCTGTTGCTCATCACGGTGTTGATGGTGGCGTTTTCGCGGGTCTTGGTCAGCACCGGCAGATCGGCCACTTCAGGGTCCAGCTCGTCGATGTTGGCGGAACCGGCGATGAAGTTGCCTTCCATCATCAGCATGCAGTAGATCGCTTCGTGAACGCCGGCGGCGCCCAGGGAGTGACCCGACAGGCTCTTGGTGGAGCTGATGGCCGGTGCCTTGTCGCCGAACACTTCACGCACACCTTTCATTTCCGCGACGTCGCCGACCGGAGTCGAGGTGCCGTGGGTGTTCAGGTAGTCGATCGGGGTGTCGACAGTAGACATTGCCATCTGCATGCAGCGGATGGCGCCTTCGCCGCTTGGAGCCACCATGTCGTAGCCGTCGGACGTCGCGCCGTAGCCGACGATTTCCGCGTAGATCTTCGCGCCACGGGCCAGAGCGTGCTCCAGCTCCTCGACCACGACCATGCCGCCACCGCCTGCGATGACGAAACCGTCACGGTCGGCGTCGTAGGCGCGGGAGGCTTTTTCCGGGGTGTCGTTGCGCTTGCTGGACAGGGCGCCCATTGCGTCGAACAGGAACGACTGGCTCCAGTGCTCCTCTTCACCGCCACCGGCGAACACGATGTCCTGCTTGCCCATCTGGATCTGTTCCATGGCGGTACCGATGCAGTGAGCACTGGTGGCGCAGGCAGATGCGATGGAGTAGTTCAGGCCCTTGATCTTGAACGGAGTGGCCAGGCACGCCGAAACGGTGCTGCTCATGGTCCGCGTTACACGGTATGGGCCGACGCGCTTGACGCCTTTCTCGCGCAGGATGTCCAGCGCTTCCATCTGGTTCAGGGTCGACGCACCGCCCGAACCTGCGATCAGGCCGGTACGTGGGTTGGACACCTGCTCTTCGGTCAGACCGGAATCGGTGATGGCGTCTTTCATGGCCAGGTAGGCGTAAGCCGCTGCGTGGCCGACGAAGCGATAGATCTTGCGATCGATCAGTTCTTCAAGGTTGAGGTCGATGGAGCCGGAAACCTGGCTACGCAGACCCATTTCGGCATATTCCGGGTTGAACCGGATGCCAGGGCGGCTTGCACGCAGGTTAGCGGAGACGGTCTCTTTGTCATTGCCCAGGCACGAAACAATGCCCAGACCAGTGATAACGACGCGGCGCATGCGAATAACCCTTAGAAGTTGTCAGTGGAGGTGAACACGCCGACGCGAAGGCCTTCGGCGGTGTAGATTTCGCGACCGTCGACAGTCACCGAACCGTCGGCAATGGCCAGGTTCAGCTTGCCCTTCAGGACGCGTTTGATATGAATGTTGTAGGTGACTTTCTTGGCGGTCGGCAGGACCTGGCCGAAGAATTTCACTTCGCCCGAACCCAGCGCACGGCCGCGGCCCGGCAGGCCTTGCCAGCCCAGGAAGAAGCCGACCAGTTGCCACATGGCGTCCAGACCCAGGCAGCCCGGCATCACCGGATCGCCCTCGAAGTGGCAAGCGAAGAACCACAGGTCAGGGTTGATATCCAGCTCGGCGACCAATTCACCTTTGCCGTACTTGCCGCCTTCTTCGCTGATCAGGGTGATGCGATCCACCATCAGCATGTTCGGGGCGGGCAGTTGCGCGTTACCTGGGCCGAACAGCTCACCGCGACTGCAGCGCAGCAGGTCTTCCCGAGTAAAGGCGTTTTGTTTGGTCATGCGAGCTCCTCAATAATCCCATGCGGCAGGTGGGGCAAATCTTCCCGACCGATCGACGCGTTCATGCCTCGAACCGGCAGCCTACTCATAGACTATTGCGTTGTGGTGAAAGTCACAGCACCAAGGACATGAATGTACACTTGTGCACTGAAATTTTTATTCAAGCCCCTTTTGAGGCTCGTTCGGGTGCCTAAGACTGCCGCACTTTCGCATTTCACGCCAGTCGCAGATGCTCGAAAGGGCCTCCCTACTGCACCCAGCGCTGCAGAATCTGCTGCAGGTCGTTACGTTTGAACGGCTTGGCCAGGTAATCATTCATCCCCGCCGAGAGGCAGTTTTCCCGGTCACCCTGCAACGCGTTGGCGGTCAGGGCGATGATCGGTACATGACCGCAGCCGGGCAGGCGACGAATCTGTCGGGTCGCCTCGTAACCGTCGATGATCGGCAGTCTGCAATCCATCAGAATTGCTTCGAAACGATTGCCTCCAGCACTGCGCACGGCCTGCATGCCATCGGTGGCGACGCTCACAGTGAAGCCCAGACTGCGCAACATGGCTTCGATCACGGTCTGGTTGACCGGATTGTCCTCCACCAGCAAGACATTTCGTCCTTCACCGTGAGCGTTGCCATTTATAGCCCGTGGCGCCGCCAGCGCAGGCAATGCCTGCTTATATAGAGCCAGCGGAATTTCCAGGGTAAACACCGAGCCGCGACCTTCTTCGCTTTGCGCACGCAAGGTGCCGCCCATCCGTTCGGCAAGGGTGCGGGCAATCGGCAGGCCCAGACCGGTTCCGCCATAACGACGCGAAATCGAGCTGTCGGCCTGCTGGAACGCGTTGAACATCAACTCCAGGCTCTCGGAGGAAATCCCGATGCCGCTGTCGCGCACCGAGCAGGTGAACCAGAGCAACTCGTGATCCAGCGACTGCCACTGTGCCTCGATGCTGACGCGACCCTGTTCGGTGAACTTCAGCGCATTGCCCACCAGGTTGACCAGAATCTGCCGGATCCGCGTCGGGTCGCCCTGTACCTGCAAGCCGCGCAGGTCTTCGGGAATCCGCAGTTGCAGGGTAAGGCCGCGCTGCGCCGCACTGTGCTGGAACGACTGGGCGCAGGCGCCGATCAAGTCGGCGAGGTTGAACGGAATGTGCTCCAGCTCCAGTTCCGAACGCTCGATGCGCGAGAAATCCAGAATGTCGTTGATCACCTTGAGCAAATGCTCGGTGGACTCGGAAGCCAGCGCCGCGTATTCGATCTGCTCCTCGGTCATCTCGGTGGTTTCCAGCAGTTGCAGCATGCCCAGTACACCGTTCATCGGGGTGCGCAGCTCATGGCTCATCATCGCCAGGAAATCCGATTTGGCGTTGTTGGCCTTTTCCGCCTCTTCGCGGGTCTGGATCAGTTGCGCCATGGCCTGGTGCTGTTCGCGGCTGGCCTGCTCCAGCGCCTGGGCCAGATTGTTGATGTGCTGCGACAGGGTGCCCAACTCGGTGTCATCGACAATTGGCAGCGGGGTCTTGTAGTCACCGTCCTGGATCGCCTTGACCGCATCGCTGATATCGCGGATCGGCTGTGACAGGCTGCCGGCCAGTCGCCGCGCCAGGACAAAGGTGAAGAGCAGAGCGAACAGCGCCAGAATCCCGGCCTTGAGCAGGATTTCCTGCTGACGCTGACTGAAGGCATCGTTGGACAGGCCGACGATCACCCGGCCCAGATAATCTTCGCTGGCGCCGCCGTTGGTGCTTTTGCCGTCCTGAAAGAAATCATTGTGCAGGGCAATCCGTTGCAGCCGCACCGGTGACTGGAACACTTCGACCTGATGCGGGCGCTTGTGCGCATCCGCCGGTTGTTCGACATACGCCAGAATGCGGTTGGCGCTGTCCTGCACTTCAAGAAAACGCACGTTCGGTGTCGCCAGCGTGGCTTTGAGCAGGCTTTCCAGTACTTCGTTGTTGCCGGAAATCACCCCGTACTCGGTGGCCGGCGCGAGCTGGTTGGCGATCAGTTGACCGGTGTGGTTCAGCTCCTGGCGCAAATCCTGGATGCGCACGAAGGTGAAAAAACTGATCAGCAGCAGGGTCAGCAACAGCGCAGGGCCCAGGCTGATCAGTTGGGTGCGGGTATTGATGTCCCAACGGCGGAAAATCATGGGCGGCGCTCTCCTTCGGCCAGCTCTGCGGCAACAGACGCTTCATTCATCGGTTCTATCCCTAATGAACGAGCCACCTGCGCATTGCTTGATACTTTAAAACGCTCGGGGTAGAGCGCTCTCGGCCAAGTGGTCGGTGGACGGTCGAGCAGTTCGTCGAGTACCGCCAGCCAATCACTCTGGTCGCTGTAAGTACTGGCGAGGCTGCCGGCACGCACGAACGAGACGTTCGGGCCGATCAGCGCCAGTTGCCGCGAATAGCTGCTGAGCAGCAGGTTCTTCGCGGTTTTCGGGTTGTACAGGTCGGGATCGTCGAGACCCAGCAGCACATCGCTGTTTTTCAGCACGGTCTGCAACGGGCGGCTGTCCAGGGTGTTGTCCCAGCGCTGCGGGACGATTTGCAGATTCATTGGCTGGGCGGCCGATTGCAGCTCCTTGAGCAGGAACTCACTGTGCTGATCGAACAGCACGCCGACCCGCACGGCCTGGGGCAGAATCCGTCGGATCAACTGCATTTGGCGACTCAGCGGCGGATCGCTCCACAGCAGGCTCAAGTGCGGCGGCTGCGTGGTGCCGAAGCGCTGCCGGGCTTGCAGCCGGCTGATGCGCAGTACCAGAGTGGCCGGGCCCTGGCTTTCTTGCATGCGCCAGTCGAGGCTCGGCAGGTCCAGCAGGATCAGACGCAGGCTGGACGGCAGCTTGCCCGGCGCCGGCAGGCTCGCCAATGGCTGGAAATGTACGCGGTCGGTGGGGCGCAGCTCGCTCAGGGCCTGGACGAACGATTGCACGCCGGGGCTTTCCTCGGCGCCGGTCAACAGAATGTCGGCGGCCTGCACCGCCACGCCGTGCAGCCAGGCAGTCAGGAACAGACACAGTCCGGCCAGCCATTGGCTGACCGTTGGCATCTTCCGTGACAGGGCGTAACGCATCTAGAACTCCAGCTCGGCGCTGAAGTACATCACTCGGCGTTCGTCGTAATTGTTGTCGACGAAAGTGGTCGGCTCATTGTCCAGGCGCTGTTGCAGCACCCCGGCCAATTGCAGTTGAGCCTTGCCCAGCGGGATGCGTTTGGCGATGCGGGTATCGACTCGCTCGAAGCGATAGCCGTTGAGTGCGTTGTCGCCGTAATAGAAGAGGGCGCTGTTCCAGCCCTGACCCCAGTCGCGCAGCCAACCGGCCGAGCCGCTGTTGCGTGCGGTGAACTGCTGGTCCAGCGGGTTGCTCGCCTCGGCGTCGACGTAGGCGTAGGTCAGGCGCAGTCGATCGGCCGCACTCAGGCGCCAGTCCAACTGGGTTTCGGTGCCGCGAAAGCGCGAGTCGTTGGCGTTGCTGGCGATGTACTGATTGTTGCGCAACGGCTCGCTGATCATCCCGGTGATTTCGTCGTAGAACAGCTTCACGTCCAGCGCCAGGCCCCACTCGGGGAAAAAGCCGTTGTAGCCCAGTTCCCGCGAGCGCATGTGCTCCTGGTCCAGATCGCCGGGGCCCCGGGTCTTGACGAAGTAGCGGGCCGAAGACTGGCCGTAGGCGGAGGGGCGCAGGTTGGTCACCTGATAACTCCAGTTGACGTTGTTCTCGAACATGTCCGGCGAGCGGATGGCTTCCGAGTACACCGCACGCAGGCTGTGGCGCGGGTTGATCAGGTAATTGACGGCAAACCTGGGTGTCAGCGAACTGCCGATCAACTGGGTGTTTTCAAACATGGCGCCGCCCTGCAACAGCCAGTGTTCGCTGGCGCGCCATTCCAGTTGGCCGAACGTGCGCCACGTGGTGTCGTCCAGCGTTCCGTTGAAATAGGTCTCGGAGTCGGCCCGGTCGTAACGATAGTTCAGGCCGCTGACCAGGCGCAGACTGTCGGACAGGCTGAGGGTGTCCTGTAATTCCAGGTCATAGCGCGACTCACGGGCGCTCTGGTCGATGTCGCCGCACAGGGTCTGGCGCGCACCATTACGCCACTGATCCAGGACCTGATTGGCCAGGGCCATTTGTTGCGGCGTTCCGGGCGGTGCGCCGGGGCCGGTGAACATGGTCATGTTGCGCGCCAGGCGCTCGGTGTAATTCGGGTTGAGTTGCCACAGCTCCGTGAGTTGCGGGCTGAACGACACTTCGGCGTCGCAGGCGCGCCAGGTTTGCTGGCGGTCCCAGTGTTGCGCCGAGCCTTGTACATAAAGGCTGTGATCGGGATTGATGTCCAGGTTCCAGCGCACCGATCCGGCGTAATCCTTGGCGATCACGTCGGAATTGTTCCCGGCGGCGGTAATCCCGGAGAACACCGGACGGTAGGTATAGGGCCGCTGGTTGGTCCCGTCCTTGGCGTTAAGCTGCCAGTCCACGCTCTGGTTGTCGCTAAGGGTCTGGCTGACCGCAAGGCTGAAGCGGTTCAAGCGGCGGCTGTCGCGGTAGTCGGCGCCGGTGCGGTCGCTGTCGAAGCCGTCGTCCTCCTGGCCGGACAGCGACAGGCGCAAGTCACCGCCATTCCAGCCCGTTCCTTGGCTGGCATAGAAGTCGTTGATGCCCCGTTGACCACGGGTGATTTTCAGCCGTGTGCCGTGGCTGTCGGCCGGGTTGCGGGTGATGATGTTGACCACCGCCATCAGCGCGTTGGCGCCATAGCTGACAGTGTTCGGGCCGCGGAAAACTTCGATGCGTTCGATGTCTTCCATGGCCACCGGGATGTCGCTCCAGTCCACCGTCGCGAGGCCGGCGCGGTACACCGAGCGGCCATCGATCAGCACTTGCATGCGCCGCGCTTCAGTGGCGTTGGTGCCGTGATAGTTCACCACCGCCTGATTGCCGCTGATGTTGCCGACCATCATCCCCGGCACCAGGCGCAGCAGTTCGCTGATGTCGCGGGCGCCGCTGGCACTGATCAGTTCGCTGTCGATCACGGTCATGCTGCCGGGGACTTCTGCCGGCGACTGTTTCAGGCGTGTGGCCGTAAGGATCTGGGGCAAGGCCTCGCTGTCGAGAAACAGGTCGTCCGCCAGCAACATCGGGCTGAACAGCAGCGCCAATAGCAGGGACGAACGCGGGGAGGGAGTGCCAGAAAACACGACGCAGCCTTGATAGCAAAGAATTGGCGCGCATGTTAACCGAGGACAGTGACTTTTCCAGTCACGTTGCAGGCATTTTCCTCGGTTTTATTGGTCTTCTTCCTACAAGTGCCGGTAATTGACGTCGGGGCTGTCCGAGAAGGGGCCGCTCCGTATAATGCCCGCATCGCCACTGGTATGGATTAACGGATTACATATGACTGAACAGCGCCCGATTGCGGTCCTGGGAGGCGGAAGTTTCGGTACCGCCGTGGCCAATCTGTTGGCCGAGAACGGCCATCAAGTCCGGCAGTGGATGCGTGACCCCGAGCAGGCCGAGGCCATCCGGGTCAATCGCGAGAACCCGCGTTATCTCAAAGGCATCAAGATTCTGCCCGGCGTGACGGCGGTCACCGACCTGCAGGAAACCCTCGACGCCTGCGAACTGTGTTTCGTGGCGTTGCCGTCCAGCGCGCTGCGCACGGTATTGGCGGCGCATGCCGAGCGCCTGAGCGGCAAGATGCTGGTCAGCCTGACCAAAGGCATCGAAGCTCACACCTTCAAACTGATGAGCCAGATTCTCGAAGAGATCGCCCCGCAAGCACGCATCGGCGTGTTGTCCGGGCCGAACCTGGCACGGGAAATCGCCGAGCACGCGCTGACCGCCACGGTGGTCGCCAGCGAAGACGAAGAACTGTGCAAAGAAGTGCAGGCCGCGCTGCATGGCAGCACCTTTCGCGTCTACGCCAGTGCCGACCGTTTCGGTGTGGAGCTGGGCGGTGCATTGAAAAACGTCTACGCGATCATCGCCGGCATGGCGGTAGCGCTGGAGATGGGCGAAAACACCAAGAGCATGCTGATCACCCGCGCCCTGGCTGAAATGACCCGGTTTGCGGTGAATCAGGGGGCTAATCCCATGACCTTCCTCGGTCTGGCCGGGGTCGGTGATCTGATCGTCACCTGCTCGTCGCCGAAAAGCCGCAATTATCAGGTCGGTTTCGCCCTCGGCCAGGGCTTGAGTCTCGACGAAGCGGTGTCGCGCCTTGGTGAAGTGGCCGAAGGTGTCAACACCCTGAAAGTGCTCAAGGCCAAGTCCCAGGAGGTCGGCGTGTACATGCCGCTGGTCGCCGGGCTCCACGCGATCCTGTTCGAAGGGCGCACGCTGGAACAGGTGATCGGCCTGTTGATGCGTGCCGAGCCGAAGACTGACGTCGACTTCATTTCCACCAGTGGTTTCAACTGATTGCCTTTTATTTCAGGGCAGGGGAGCTAGACATGAACGATCCGAAAACCGAAGCCAAGTACGAATCCATCCTGCTGCGGGTGTTGTGGATGATCGTCTACATCGTGGTCTGGCAGGTGGCGCAGTTCATCCTCGGCGCGGTGGTGCTGGTGCAGTTGATCTATCGTTTGATCTATGGCGCCCCGAGCGCCAGCCTGATGAATTTCGGCGACAGCCTGAGCCAGTTCCTGGCCCAGATCGGCCGTTTCGGCAGTTTCCACAGCGACCAGAAACCCTGGCCGTTCGCCGACTGGCCGGCGCCGCGTACCCCGGAAGGTGAAGCGCCACACGTTGTCGCGCCGGCACCGCATCCGGCCCGGGATGAGGAACCCAAGCTATGAAACTCTGGGTATTGCGTCACGGCGAGGCCGAGCCCTATGGCTCGCGCCCCGACTCGGAGCGGGAACTGACTGCTCACGGCCGCAAGGAAGTGCTCAGCAGCGCCGCCCGATTGATGGGCCAGCCACTGACGGCGATCTACGCCAGCCCTTACTTGCGGGCGCAGCAGACCGCGCAACTGGTACGCGAGGCGCTGGGTTTCGAACCGGAGATCCGCACGGTCGAGTGGCTGACGCCCGAGGTCGATCCGGATCGCGTCGCCGAGCAACTGGTATCGGTGAGCAACGTGCTGCTGGTCAGCCACAACCCGCTGGTCGGGCATCTGCTCAGCTACCTGCAGCATGGCGCCGGTTATCCGCCGGAAAAGGTCAGCACCGCCGGGCTGGCCGAGCTTGAGCACAGCGAGTTGCTGATCGGGTCGATGACGCTCAACAGCCTCAAGCATCCGTGAAATTTTTTGTATGAAATAGTCAACCAAGCACTTGCTTGGTTGACTACGCTTGCTCCATCCCAAAAAGAAAGGAGCGAGTCGCATGTCTGCTGCTTTTCGATTGCCGCTGGACGTGTTCTACGAGCGCGAGGCCCGGCACCCGCGCCAGCGTTTCCTGGTGCAGCCCATTGGCGGCGGGCAGGTCGAGACGCTGACCTGGGCCGACGTCGGCCATCAGGCCCGTTGCGCCGCGCACTGGCTGCGCTCCCGGGAGTTGCCCCAGGGCAGCCACATTGCCCTGATCTCGAAAAACTGCGCCCACTGGATCATCGCTGACCTGGCGATCTGGATGGCCGGGCACGTTTCGGTACCGCTCTATCCCAACCTCACTGCCGACTCGGTCAATCAGGTCCTCACCCATTCTGAAAGTGTATTGGCGTTCATCGGCAAACTGGATGACTGGCCGGCCATGTCGACCGGTTTACCGGCGAGTCTGCCGACCATCAGCCTGCCGCTGCATCCGCCGGGCACGTTCGATTTCAACTGGGACGACCTGCAACGCAGCTCACCGATCCAGGACGACCCGCGCCCCGCCGCCGATCAACTGGCGACGATCATCTACACCTCCGGCACCACCGGCCTGCCCAAGGGCGTGATGCACAGTTTTGCCAATCTCGGTTTCGCCACCACTCGCGGTACGCAACTGTTCGGCCTCAATGAAAACGACCGGCTGCTTTCCTATTTGCCGCTGTGCCATGTGGCTGAACGAATGTTTGTCGAACTGGCGTCGATCTATACCGGGCAGACGGTTTTCTTTGCCGAGAGCCTCGATACTTTTCTCACCGATCTGAAACGGGCTCGGCCCACGGCGATGTTTGGCGTGCCGCGGATCTGGACCAAATTCCAGATGGGCGTCTACAGCAAGATCCCGGCGAAACGTCTGGATTTTCTCCTGGGTCTGCCCTTTATCGGTAAACGGATCGGCCACAAGGTGTTGGCCGGATTGGGGCTGGATGCCCTGCGTGTGGCGTTGTCCGGTGCAGCGCCGGTGCCACTGACACTGTTGCGCTGGTATCAGAAACTCGGGCTCGACGTGCTGGAGGTCTACGGCATGACCGAGAGCTGCGGTTACTCGCACATCTGCCTGCCGGGGCAATACAAGGAAGGCTGGATCGGCCGGCCATGTCCCGACGTCGAGGTGCGAATCGACGAGTCCGGCGAAGTGCAGGTACGTAGCCAGGCGAACATGCTCGGCTATTTCAAGGAGCCGCAGAAAACCGCCGAAACCCTGACCACCGATGGTTTCCTGCGCACCGGCGACAAGGGTGAGCAGGATGCCGATGGACGCTTGCGCCTGACCGGGCGGCTCAAGGAAATCTTCAAGACCAGCAAAGGCAAGTACGTCGCCCCGGCACCGATCGAAAACCGCCTCGCCGTGCACACCCGGATCGAGCAGGTCTGCGTGGTCGGCGATGGTCTGAGTGCACCGCTGGGGCTGTGTGTGATCTCGGCAGCAGGGCATGAAGACGCACGGCCGCAACTGCATTCGAGCCTGGAAAAGCTGCTTGAGGAGGTCAACGCCGTCCTCGACAAGCACGAGCGCCTGCGCCGTCTGGTGGTGGTCAAGGACAGCTGGGCGGTGGAGAACGGCTTCCTCACGCCGACCCTGAAGATCAAGCGCAATGTCATCGAAGACACCTATGGCGCGCGCTTCGAAGAATGGAGCGAGCGCAGCGAGGCGGTGCTGTGGCAGGATTGAGCGTCGATCAAAACAACAAAGGAAGCCTGCGATGACCTTGTGGCGCACCACTCCGAACATCGAGCAGTTGAACGCAATCCAGAAAAACACCATCGGCGAAGTGCTGGACATCCGTTTCGAGTCCTTCGACGAAGAATCGCTGACGGCCAGCATGGTCATCGACCATCGGACCCACCAGCCTTACGGCCTGCTGCACGGCGGCGCCTCGGTGGTGCTGGCCGAAACCGTCGGCTCGATGGCCAGTTACCTGTGCATCGATGCCAGCAAGTTCTATTGCGTGGGACTGGAGATCAACGCCAACCATCTGCGCGGCCTGCGCAGCGGACGGGTGACTGCGGTGGCCAAGCCGATTCACATCGGTCGCACGACCCACGTCTGGGACATCCGCCTGACCAGCGATGAAGGCAAGGCCAGTTGCGTGTCGCGGTTGACCATGGCGGTGGTGCCGCTGGGCGAGCAACCGCCGGCGCGTTGACCGATCCGTCATAGCTCTGACCGGACTGTCATCATTCCTGGCAGTTACGGTCATTGCTGTGGAGCGCGGTCTTACGGACAATCAACGCCACGTTTACCGCCGATGGATTTGCCCGTATGTCGCAACCGATCTTCTTCGCCCACGCCAACGGTTTCCCTTCCGGTACCTACGGCAAGCTGTTCTCGGCGCTGGCGCCGGAGTTCCGGGTGACGCATCTGGAGCAGCATGCCCACGACCCGCGATTTCCGGCGGGTGACAACTGGTATCACCTGGTCGACGAGCTGATTCATCACCTGCAACAACAGGACGAGCCGGTCTGGGGTGTGGGTCACTCCTTCGGCGGGATGCTGCATTTGCACGCCGCACTGCGGTGCCCCGAGCTGTATCGCGGGGTGGTTATGCTCGATTCGCCGGTACTGACCCGCACCGACCGCTGGGTGATCCGCGCTGCCAAGCGTTTTGGCTTCATCGACAAACTGACTCCGGCCGGCCGCACTTTGGGGCGGCGCGAAGAGTTTGCCGACCTCGACAGCGCCCGCAGCTACTTTGCCGGCAAGACCCTGTTCCGAAGCTTCGATCCCGAATGCTTCGATGCCTACCTGCAACACGGCTTGCACAAGGTCGGCGACAAGTTGCGCCTGCGTTTCGATCCGGCCACTGAAATCAGTATCTATCGCGGCGTGCCGCACACCAGTCCCGGGCGCCCCCGGCAGCTTCAGGTGCCGTTGGCGGTGGTGCGCGGACACAAGAGCCGCGTGGTGATGAACCATCACACCCGCTTCGTCGGCCGTCTGCCTCAGGGCGAGTCGCTGACCGTGCCCGGCGGCCACATGTTTCCGCTCGAACGCCCGCAGGACACCGCACAACTGCTGAAAAACCTGTTCACTCGCTGGGAAAACCGCCAGCACAAGGATTGCGCATGAGCCCGGCGGTCGAAGAGGTGCGCCTGAGCTTGCCGCATATCGAACTGGCGGCGCATCTTTTCGGCCCTGAAGACGGCATGCCGGTGATTGCCCTGCACGGCTGGCTCGACAACGCCAACAGCTTCGCCCGCCTTGCACCACGGCTCAAAGGCCTGCGTATTGTTGCGCTGGACATGGCCGGTCACGGTCACTCGGGACATCGTCCTAACGGCGCCGGTTACGCGTTGTGGGACTATGCCCATGACGTGCTGCAAGTCGCCGAGCAACTGGGCTGGCAGCGTTTCGGCCTGCTCGGGCACTCGCTGGGGGCGATCGTTTCGCTGGTGCTGGCGGGTTCGCTACCGGAGCGCATCAGCCATTTGGCGTTGATCGACGGGGTGATTCCTCCTACGGATAAAGGCGAAAACGCTGCCGAACGCATGGGCATGGCCCTGCAGGCACAGCTCGATCTTCGGGAAAAACGCAAACCGGTCTACAACACTCTCGACCGGGCTATCGAGGCGCGCATGAAAGGCTTGGTAGCGGTCAGTCGTGAAGCCGCCGAACTGCTGGCGCAACGAGGCCTGATGCCAGTGCCCGGCGGTTACACCTGGCGTACCGACAACCGTCTGACCCTGCCATCGCCGCTGCGTCTGACTCAGGAACAGGCGATGGCCTTCATCCAGCGCATTGCCTGTCCGACGCAATTGGTGGTGGCGGCCGACGGCATGCTGGCCAAACATCCCGAGCTGCTGGAACGTCTACCCTTTAACCGGGAACAGCTGCCGGGCGGGCACCATCTGCACCTGAACGACGAGTCGGGTGCGGTCCTTGTCGCAGACTGTTTCAATCGGTTCTTCGCCATTCCTTGACTTGCCTCGGGCAACTGTCGAGGCTGGGCGGGTTGAAATGGGAGACAACCACAATGGATTACTACACCGCTGCGAACCCGAATAGCCAGAAAGACGCCCCGGCCATGCCGATCCGATGAGCCTGTCCATGCGATCTTTCAGTCTGCTGGTGCTGTGCTGTTTCAGTCCCGTGTTGCTTGCTGCCGACCTGCCGGGCAGTCAGGATCTGCCGATCGTGCCGCGTCTGGCCGATGCGCAGATCGTCGACTATCGCCCTCCCGTGGAGCTGGGGCGGATTTACCCGATGGGCTCGATCCGCAAGATCAGTGGCCAGTTGCGTTTCGATGGCCAGGTCGGCGCCCGTGGGCAAACCACCTCGGTCACCTACGAATTGCCCCCCGAACATTCTGCCAACGAAGCTTTCACCGTCGCCCGCGAGGCCCTGCAAAAGCAGGATGCCGAGCTGTTGTTCTGGTGTCAGGCCAGGGATTGCGGCGAAAGCAGCCTGTGGGCCAACGAAGTGTTCGGCAATGCCAAGCTGTACGGCGCCGACGAGCAGCAGGCCTATCTGCTGTTGAGGCTGGCGGCGCCCCGCGACAACACGCTGGTGGCGCTCTACAGCATCACTCGCGGCAATCGCAAAGCATATCTGCACGTCGAGCAGTTCGAGTCCGCTACACCGTTGGGTGTTCTCCTGCCGACGTCCGCGACCCTGTTGCGTCAGTTGAAAGATACCGGTGAGCTGAAACTGCCGAAACTGGCCGGCGATCCCGATGACACCTGGCTGCGCCTGCTGTCCCGTGGCCTGAACCTCGACACCACGTTGCGGGTCACGGTCTCCGGGCTCAAGGCCGAGGCCTGGCGTCAGGCGCTGATTGCGCAGGGGGTGCGCGCGGCACGGATGGAAACCGGCAATGTCGAAGGTGCCGGCCTGCGCATCGATCTGTTGCGATAAGGTGTTTCTGGCGGACACGTCCGGCGTGTTCGCCTACTCTTTGCCTGACTGATTTTTTCGAGATTTCACATGCCCAATAATGATCGTCTGCTGGTGCAGATCCTGTTGCTGGTGTTGTTCGGCGCCAGTTTCTGGGTGATGGCGCCGTTCTGGTCGGCGCTGTTCTGGGGCGCGGTGCTGGCGTTCGCCAGTTGGCCGTTGATGCGCCTGCTGACGCGCTGGCTCGGCGGCCGCGAATCTCTGGCGGCAGGTATCCTGACCCTGGGCTGGATGCTGCTGGTGGCGGCACCACTGGTCTGGTTGGGTTTCAACCTGGCCGATCACGTGCGCGATGCCACGGTGTTCATCAAGGATGTGCAGGTCGATGGTCTGCCGGAAGCACCGGCCTGGCTCGGCACGATTCCGCTGGTGGGTGAGCGGCTGGTCGGGTTCTGGAACAGTGTCGATCAGCAGGGCGCGGCGCTGATGGTGTCGATCAAGCCTTATCTGGGGCAGGTCGGCAACTGGTTGCTGGCGCGCAGTGCGCAGATCGGCGGCGGGATTCTCGAGCTGACCCTGAGCATTGTCTTCGTGTTCTTTTTCTATCGTGACGGTCCGCGACTGGCGGCGTTCGTGCACAGCCTGCTGGAGCGGTTGATCGGTGATCGTGCCGGGTACTACATCGAGCTGGTGGCCGGCACTGTACAGCGGGTGGTCAACGGGGTCATCGGTACGGCGGCGGCGCAGGCGGTTCTGGCGCTGATCGGGTTCCTGATTGCCGGGGTGCCGGGGGCTCTGGTGCTGGGGATCGTGACGTTCCTGCTCAGTCTGATTCCGATGGGGCCGCCGCTGGTGTGGATTCCGGCCACGGCGTGGCTGGCCTGGAAGGGTGAGTACGGGATGGCGGTGTTTCTCGGGATCTGGGGGACGTTCATCATCAGTGGCGTGGACAACGTGCTCAAGCCGTATCTGATCAGTCGTGGCGGGAATCTGCCGTTGGTGATTGTGTTGCTCGGGGTGTTTGGCGGGTTGATTGCGTTCGGGTTTATCGGGTTGTTTATCGGGCCTACGCTTTTGGCGGTTGCTTATAGTTTGTTGACGGATTGGAGCAAGAGTCAGGTTCGGGTTGAGGATCGGCGTTGACGGTGGGCCTTGGCGGCCTTCGGGCCGGCCAGGCTTTGGGTTGTTTTGGGTGAATATCCGTTTCTTCGGGTGGTGCCGCTGGCGGTTTCGCTCTTACAGCGACTCACTTTTGCAGACGCCCAAAAGTAAGCAAAACGCTGGGCCCCGGCGTTCGGCCTCTCGCTGAGGCTCGAGGTTCCTTCGTTCCGGGATTCATCCGGGGGCATCGCCTCCGGTTTGCTTCGCTGCACCTCCTCTCGATGTGTTTGGCTTCGCCAAACGGCGCTACGCGCCCACCCCCGGATAAATCCCTCCACTCAGCCTTCCGATGGGGCCGGCACGTCAAAAGCTTTACTCGAGCTAACGCTCATCGTGTTGAGTGGTGGAAAGCCAAAGCCAAAGCCAAAGCCAAAGCCAAAGCCAAAGCAGAGGTAGAGGTAGAGGAGGCAGGTGCGGGATGTGTGCTTTTAAAGACCCGAGTTCACCTCGGTATGCCACGTCGGCGTACCTCTCCCAAACAACTCGGTCAGTCCCCTCTCCCTTCGGGAGAGGGCTAGGGTGAGGGCCGCTTTGATGACACACCGCAAAGCCAAAGCAAACCACTCACCCAGCCAGAGTTAATCGCTCCTCAGGTCTTAACTCGAGAGCAATTCTTCTCATCCAATCTCAAGTCGCCACATTCAAATACTTGCCCACCGACGCCGTACTATCGAGCGAATACTGCTTGCTCAAATTGGCAATCATCCGGTTCAACGCTTCGGTCGTGGTTTGAGTGGTACTGGCGGTCTGTTCATCGTTCGGTCGCTGACGCCCCGCGTGTAACGCAGCCTTCAATTCATCACTGCTCACGCCACCACTGCTGTCGCTATCCAGTACCTTGAGCAGCGCCGCGCTGCTATCGGTGCTGGAGGACGATGTGCTGTCGCTGGTCTGCAACACGCTGCTCAACTCAGTCGCCGTCACATTTCCATCACCGTCCGCATCAAGCTGGCTGAACAGTTCGTCACTGGAAACCCGGGGCGGCGGTGGTGGCGGGGTGAGGCTGGCGGTGAGTTCGTCCTGGCTGACGACGCCGTCCTTGTTCTTGTCCAGGGCGGAGAAGATTTTGCTGCTGTCGGCGGTGCTGCCGGCGCTGGTCAGGCCGCTGCTCAGTTCGTCGCCGCTGATGGCGCCGTCGCCGTCGGTGTCGAGGGCTTTGATCAGGGCGTCGGCCAGGTCGGTGTCGGGGGCCTGGTCGTGATCGGGTGGCGGTGGTGGCGTCATGGCGGCCATTTCGTCGGCGCTGAGGCTGCCGCTGCTGTCGCTGTCCAGATCGCCGAATTGTTTGCTCAGGTTGACCAGCAATCCGTCGTTGGATTTTTGCGACAGGGCGCTGCTCAGTTCGTCCTGATCCACCGCGCCGTCGCCGTTGCTGTCGAGTTTGGCGAACAGTTCCTTTTGCAGTTGCTGGCTGCGAGTGTTTTGCGTGGTGGTGCTGCTGGTGCTGGTGTAGTTCGTGTAGTTGCTCACGCTACCGATCATCGGGCTCTCTCCTTGGGCTGGAAAACCGGTTTGTGTACCGGCTCAGGCAGCGTCAAGGCGCGAGGTGTCTTGGGTATGTGGATTTTGTACCGGGCGGTACACAGTCGGCTTCAGTGGCGGGGCAGGCGAATCACGGCGGTGAGGCCGCCGCCGGGGGTTTCTTCGAGGTTCAGTTGTCCACCCTGGCGTTGCGCGGCTTCCCGGGCGATGGTCATGCCCAGGCCGACGCCGCCGGAGTTGCGATTACGTGAGCCTTCCAGGCGGAAGAACGGTTCGAACACGGCTTCACGCTTGTCCGCAGCGATGCCCGGGCCGTGGTCGATGACGCGGATCAGCAGTTGTTCGCGCTGATCCTGCAGTTCGATGTGTGCCTGCCCGGCATAGCGCAAGGCGTTGTCCATCAGGTTGTTGATGCACGAGCGCAAAGCCATCGGCTGCACCTGCAAGGGCGCGCAGTGGCCGCTGACCTGTACGTCGGCGCCCTGGTCCTGGGCGTTCTCGCACAGGGACTCGACCAGCGCCTGCACGTCCATCAATTGCAGCGCTTCGCTGGTGCGTTGTTCGTGCAGGTAGGTGAGGGTGGCGTCGAGCATGCCGATCATGTCGTTGAGGTCCTGACGCATCTGGCCCTGGAGTTTGTCGTCGTCGATCTTTTCCAGGCGCAGTTTCAGCCGCGACAGCGGTGTGCGCAGGTCGTGGGAGACGGCGCCGAGCATGCGTGCGCGTTGCTGTACCTGCTCGCGAATCCGTTGCTGCATCAGGTTGAAAGTGTGCGCCGCCTGGCGTGCTTCGCGCGGGCCGGACTCATCCAGCGGGGGGCTGTCGAGGTTTTCACTGAGGCGTTCGGCTGCGTTGCTCAGCCGCTGGATCGGTCGGCTCAGCAGTTTGGCGCCGTACCACGCAGCGATCATCAACGAGATGAACTGAAAGGTCAGCGGCACCAGTGGCCCGCCAAACCATGGGCGTGGGGGACGCCGTGCGAAGCGCGGGTCCGGCGGCGGCTGATGGCCGTCGAGACCTTCGGAAAACGTCGGCGGTGGAGGCGGTGGTGGCGGGCCGTAATGGTGGAACCAGGCGAAAGCCAACAGGTGCGCCAGGACGATCGCCACGAACAGCATGCCAAACAGGCGGCCGAACAGCGTGTCGAAGCGCGCCCGCATCAGCCGATGTCCCGTGCGTCGAACAGGTAACCTTCACCGCGTACGGTTTTGATCAGCTGTGGGGCTTTCGGGTCGTCGCCGAGTTTTTGCCGCAGGCGCGAGACCAGCAGGTCGATGCTGCGGTCGAAGGCTTCGATCGAGCGGCCCCGGGCGGCGTCCAGCAATTGTTCGCGGCTGAGTACCCGACGCGGACGCTCGATGAATACCCAGAGCAGGCGGAATTCGGCGTTGGACAGCGGCACGACCAGACCATCGTCAGCGATCAACTGTCGCAGGACGCTGTTCAGGCGCCAGTTGTCGAAGCGAATGTTCGCACGCTGTTCGGTGCGGTCGTCGCGCACCCGACGCAGAATCGTCTGGATCCGCGCCACCAGTTCCCGGGGTTCGAACGGTTTGGCCATGTAGTCATCGGCACCCAGTTCCAGGCCGATGATCCGGTCGGTGGGTTCGCAGCGAGCGGTGAGCATCAGGATCGGGATGTCCGATTCGGCGCGCAGCCAGCGGCACAGCGACAGGCCGTCTTCGCCGGGCAGCATCAGGTCGAGCACCACCACGTCGAAATGTTCGGCCTGCATCGCCTGGCGCATGGCCGCGCCGTCGGTGACACCGCTGGCGTGAATGTTGAAACGGGCCAGGTAGTCGATCATCAGTTCGCGGATCGGCACGTCATCGTCGACGATCAATGCCCGGATGCTCCAGCGCTTGTCGTCTTTCTGCTCTTCATTCACGGAGACTTGGGAGTTGTGCATGGGGCTGTTCATCTGCCAGTAGGCCGCCAACCACAAAGATAGGCTGCGAGGTTGTGGTTTCAGCATAGGCGTCCGGCCGTGAGGCGGGAAGGGCTGCTGTAAGGACATGTTGCGGCTGGCGAGGCTAGCGCGGACGCATGTTGTCGGCGTGTCGGTTGTGTATCGGCTTCGACACAATACCCTGCAAGGCTATGCTGATCACGTCCGGCGCGACGATTTACCGATCATCGGGTGCCGCGCCGCCGCCGGTTCCGCTACAATGCGCGCCGATTTCGACTTGCCTGAGAGCCCATCCATGTCCGCCTGCCAGACTCCTATCATCGTCGCCCTGGATTTTCCCACCCGTGACGCCGCACTGAAGCTGGCCGACCAGTTGGACCCGAAACTGTGCCGGGTCAAAGTGGGCAAGGAACTGTTCACCAGTTGCGCCGCGGAAATCGTCGGCACCCTGCGTGACAAGGGTTTCGAGGTGTTCCTCGACCTGAAATTCCATGACATTCCCAACACCACGGCGATGGCGGTCAAGGCCGCTGCCGAGATGGGCGTGTGGATGGTCAACGTTCACTGCTCCGGCGGCCTGCGCATGATGGCGGCCTGCCGTGAAGAGCTGGACAAGCGCAGTGGCCCGCAACCGTTGCTGATCGGTGTCACCGTGCTGACCAGTATGGAGCGTGAGGATCTGGCGGGTATCGGTCTGGACATCGAGCCGCAGGAGCAGGTGCTGCGCCTGGCAGCACTGGCCGAGAAGGCTGGTATGGATGGTCTGGTGTGTTCGGCGCTGGAAGCCACCGCGCTGAAAACCGCGCATCCGTCGCTGCAACTGGTGACCCCGGGGATTCGTCCGGCGGGCAGTGCGCAGGACGACCAGCGTCGCATCCTGACCCCGCGTCAGGCGCTGGATGCCGGTTCCGATTATCTGGTGATCGGCCGTCCGATCAGCCAGGCGGCAGATCCTGCCAAGGCGCTGGCCTCGGTGGTTGCAGAACTGGCCTGAGCGAACAGCTGAAGATGCAAAGAAGGGAGCCCGATGGCTCCCTTCGTTGTTTTCAGACCTTCAACACCAGTTTGCCGAAGTTCTCGCCGCTGAACAGTTTGCCCAGGGTTTCCGGGAACGTTTCCAGGCCGTCGACGATGTCTTCTTTGCTCTTGAGCTGCCCCTTGGCCATCCACCCGGCCATTTCCTGGGCGGCGCTGGCGTACTGCGCCGCGTAGTCCATCACCACGAAGCCTTCCATCCGAGCGCGGTTGACCAGCAGCGACAGATAGTTGGCCGGGCCTTTGACCGCTTCCTTGTTGTTGTACTGGCTGATGGCGCCGCAGATCACTACGCGCGCCTTGAAGTTCAGACGGCTCAGCACCGCGTCGAGGATGTCGCCGCCGACGTTGTCGAAATACACGTCCACGCCTTTCGGGCATTCACGTTTAAGGCCCGCCAACACGTCTTCGCTCTTGTAGTCGATGGCACCGTCAAAGCCCAGTTCGTCAATCAGGAACTTGCACTTGTCGGCACCGCCGGCGATGCCGATCACCCGGCAGCCTTTGATTTTGGCGATCTGCCCGGCAATGCTGCCGACCGCCCCCGCGGCACCGGACAACACCACGGTGTCCCCGGCCTTCGGTGCGCCGACATCGAGCAGGGCGAAGTATGCGGTCATGCCGGTCATGCCCAGTGCGGAAAGATAAACCGGCAGCGGTGCCAGTTTCGGATCGACCTTGTAGAAACCTCTTGGCTCGCCGAGGAAATAATCCTGCACGCCAATGGCACCGTTGACGTAGTCGCCGACCGCAAACCCAGGGTTGTTCGACGCGATGACTTTGCCTACGCCCAATGCGCGCATGACTTCACCGAGACCGACCGGCGGGATGTAGGACTTGCCCTCATTCATCCAGCCACGCATGGCGGGGTCGAGGGACAGGTATTCGTTCTTGACCAGTATCTGTCCCGCCGTCGGCTCACCCACCGGCACTTGCTGATAAGTGAAGGTTTCTCGGGTGGCGGCGCCCACCGGGCGTTTGGCAAGCAGGAACTGACGATTGGTCTGGTTAGTCATGACAGGCACTCAACGGGATGAAGCCTTGTTGATAGACCGTCCCGGGGGATGCTGCAAGGTTGGCTGACGAGGCGAATGCAGGTCGATCAAACAGGGTGATAGTGGGCGGCACAGGTTTATCACTGCAATTCATGGGCAGTTAAACGGCCTTTTGATAGTGCTGCCGCCGGGGAGGTGGCTGTGACTATGCTGCCCTCATCAATCCCCGCATTCGAGGACATCGCAATGAACATGACGTTTTCCGGTCAGGTAGCCGTAGTCACGGGCGCCGCCAACGGTATCGGCCGCGCGACCGCCCAGGCGTTCGCCGCCGAAGGTCTGAAAGTGGTGGTGGCCGACCTGGATGCCGCCGGGGGCGAGGGCACTGTGGCGCTGATTCGTACAGCCGGAGGTGACGCGACCTTCGTACGTTGCAACGTTACCGTCGAAAGCGATGTGAAAAATCTGATGGACGAGGTGATCAAGACCTACGGCCGTCTCGACTATGCCTTCAACAACGCCGGCATCGAAATCGAGAAAGGCAAACTGGCCGAGGGCTCGATGGATGAGTTCGATGCGATCATGGGCGTCAACGTCAAAGGCGTCTGGCTGTGCATGAAATACCAGTTGCCGCTGTTGCTGGCGCAGGGCGGTGGGGCGATCGTCAACACCGCGTCGGTGGCCGGGCTGGGCGCCGCGCCGAAGATGAGTATCTACGCCGCCTCCAAGCACGCGGTGATCGGTCTGACCAAGTCTGCCGCCATCGAATATGCCAAGAAGAAAATCCGCGTCAACGCCGTTTGCCCGGCGGTGATTGATACCGACATGTTCCGTCGCGCCTATGAGGCTGACCCGAAGAAGGGCGAATTCGCCAACGCCATGCATCCGGTCGGCCGCATCGGAAAGGTCGAGGAAATTGCCAGCGCCGTGTTGTACCTGTGCAGCGATGGCGCAGCTTTCACCACCGGTCATTCACTGGCCGTAGACGGTGGTGTTACCGCATTCTGAAAAAGTGTCTGTTGATGCAGGAAAAGACCCGCCTGCCGGCGGTTTTTTTCGTCTGTAGTCAGTTCCATATCATTGATAAACAATGTGTTTCAAATAGTTAGAACGGTGGCTTTTGACGGTTTTGTCGCACAGCCTGACCGGCGCGGCTGTGATTTACTGCCGCGAGTAAAACGGACAGGAGTTTGGCCACTCATGGAATTGAGAATTGACCGACAGGCAATGGTGCCGGTCGTACAGCAGATTGTTGATGGGTTGATCGAATGGATCGTGCAGGGACAGGTGCCGCCGGCAACGCGCTTGCCTTCCGTGCGACAAATCGCTCGGTCGAATCTGCTCAGCCAGTCGAGTGTCATGGAGGCCTGTGAGCGTCTGGTGGCACAGGGGGTTCTGGCCTCGCGCCAGGGCTCGGGGTTCATGGTGGCGGCTGGCAAGGTATTCGGCAATTGCGCCTTTGAAGACGAACGCCATGGCTGTGATGCTGATTACGAATGGCGCGGAGGTCTTAAGCTGGGCGACGGCGCTTTGCCGGAGAGTTGGCGAGAGCCGGATGATCTCAGCTATGCGATCCGTCAGGTGGCCCGCACTGATATGGCCAGTCTGTTCAACTACAACACGCCTCTGGGGCTCCTGTCGCTGCGCGAGCAAATCGTCAAACGACTCGGATTGCTCGATATCAAGGCTGACGACCAACGGGTGCTGACCACGGCAGGCGCCAGCCACGGTCTGGATCTGATCGTGCGTACCCTGTTCCGGGCTGGTGACTGCGTGGTAGTCGAAACACCGGGTTATGCGCCGCTGTTTGACCTCCTGCGGCTGCACGGTGTGCGCATGCTGGAGGTTCGCCGTACGCCTGGTGGGCCGGATCTTGAAGCGCTTGAAGTGTTGTTGCAGCAGTTCCGGCCGGCGGCGCTGTTCATCAACAGTCATCACCACAACCCCACGGGGAGTTGTCTGGCACCGGCAGTGGCGCGGCGCATTCTGCAATTGAGCAAAACCTACGAACTGCGGCTGATCGAAGACGACGTCTACGCCGACCTGCATAACGGTAGCGGCACGCGGCTCGCGGCACTGGATGCAGAAGAGGGGCGGGTGATCTATGTCGGCAGTTTCTCCAAGACGCTGAGCAGCTCGCTGCGGTCTGGCTTTGTATTGGCAAGTGTCGAGGTGATCGAGCAACTGACGCGGGTCAAGATGATCAGTTGCATGGGCACTTCAAGGTTCAGCGAGGCGGTTCTGGCGGTACTGCTGGCCAGTGGCGCCTATCGAAAACTGGTGCAGCGCCAGCGCCTGCGGCTCAACACTGACCGTACGGCGGCCTTGCAGGCGCTGGAAGATGCCGATTGGGAGGTGTTTGGCAAACCGACGGGCGGCCTGTTCATTTGGGCTCGCTCGCCGCTGGCGGACGAAGGGCGTTTGCGCAGGCAGGCCTCTCGTCATGGCGTGCAATTGTCCTGTGCTACATCCTTCAGTCCCAGTGGCGAAGCCAGTGACTGGCAGCGCATCAATGTGGCTTACGCCTGCGATCCGCGGGCGCGCCAGTTTTTTCGCAGTGCGGCCGTGGATCGACCTCAAGTGTTCTGAAAACGACGCGTGCGTAGCTTTTTGCCATTATTCCGACGCCAGAGACTTGTGCTGCTTCATGGCCGTTGCGACTCTTCGGCAACAGACTTTGGCAGGGGACTACGCGCAATGATTTCGGCCGTGCAAGGACGTTTTGCCAACCTCGGTATGGCGAAAAAACTGGGTATCGGGTTCGTGCTGGTGTTGCTGTTGACTGCCTTGGTGGCGGCCATCGGCGTCTGGTCCCTGCAGACCATCAGTCAGCGCTTCGACGGGCTCAAACAGATGTCCTCACTCAACAGCGGCCTGCTCAAAGTGCGCCTGCTGGAGCAGGACTACGCCTTGCACGGCAATCCGAAAACCGCCGATGCCTTGCACGAGGGAGTGGATGGCCTGATCGCCATGGCTGACCAGCTCAAGGCTTTGTCTCCGGGCAATGAGTCGGTCATGAACGATGTCCAGCAGTCGCTGGGCGCTTACCGTAAAGCCTTCGATGAGTTCGTTTCGCTGACCCAGGCCAAGGATCTGGCGCTGGAGATGGCCAGTTGGTCGGTGTCCAGTGTTGCCAACAACCTCGACGTCCTGCAGGCCGGGCTTGCCGATGATGGCGCCTATACCCTGAAAGACAGCGAGGGCAAGGACGGGGCGCAGTTCATTGAACAGGCGAGCCAGGTCAGCCAGGTATCGCGGCTGATGCTGCAGGCGATGAACGAAGCGCGGGTCCGGCTGGATCAGAGCCGCAAGGGCGACGACAGCGCCAAGGGCAACATCGAACAGGCCGCCCAGGCCCAGGCACAAGCCGAACAATTGAAGTCCACGGTCAAGGACGAAGGTTATCTGACGGTCCTCAATGAGGTGTCAGGGCACATCGCCGGTTTCAATGACAAACTTGCCGAGTACACCGGGCTTCTGGCTCAGGAAAAAACCGTCTACGAGCAGCTGCATCAGCGTGCCGCCCAGGTGGTGGAACGGGTCGATCAGGCCTATGTCGCCCAGGACGTCGCGATGCAGGGTGAGTTGAAGAAGAACTCGGTGCTGATCATCGGCTCGTCGGCGTTGGCATTGCTGGTCGGGCTGATTGCGGCGTGGGTGATCACACGATTGATCGTCGCGCCGTTGCGCAGCGTGATGCATGTCGCTCAGCGGATCGCCGCCGGTGACTTGAGTGCAACCGTGGAAGTGACTCGTCGTGACGAGATCGGTCAACTGATGCAGTCCATGCAGCAGATGGGCGCGGGCCTGAGCACCATCGTCAGTGGGTTGCAGGCTGGCATTGAACAGCTGGCCAGTTCCGCGCAATCACTGTCGGCGGTGACCGAGCAGACCAACCTTGAAGTCAGCAGCCAGAAAGAGGAAACCGAGCAGGTCGCCACGGCGATGAACGAGATGACCGCCACCGTACACGACGTGGCGCGCAATGCCGAAGAAGCGGCGCTCGCAGCGCAGACTGCCGACGACAAGGTCGAGAGTGGCCAGCAGGTGGTGCGTCAGAGCATGGCTCGGATCGAGCAACTGGCGGATTCGGCGACGTCGGCCAGTTCAAGCATCGAAAGCCTGAGCGCAGAAATCCAGAACATCGGTACGGTGCTCGAGGTGATCAAGAGTGTTGCCGAACAGACCAATCTGCTGGCGCTCAACGCCGCTATCGAGGCGGCGCGGGCGGGCGAGCAGGGCCGGGGTTTTGCGGTGGTCGCCGATGAGGTACGGGCGCTGGCCCGACGCACCCAGCAGTCGACCGAGGAGATCGAGCGACTGGTCAGCGCCTTGCGTTCGGCGGCGCATTCGTCGGTGCAGCAGATTCAGAGCAGTGGCGAGCTGGTGAAGCTGGCGGTGAGTGATGCGTTGCAGACCGAGAGTGCGCTGGGGAGTATTGCGGCGGCGGTTTCGTTGATTCAGCAGATGAATCAGCAGATTGCGGCGGCGGCCGAGGAGCAGAGTTCGGTGGCCGAGGAGATCAATCGCAGTGTGACCAGTATTCGGGCGAGTGCGGATCAGTCGTCGATTGCGATGCGCGGGAATGCGGCTTCGAGTGTTGAGCTGGCGCAGTTGGGGAGTGAGCTGAGGGGGATGGTTGGGCACTTCAGGCTTTGATTTGTTTTGACCTTGGCGGCCTTTGGGCCGACCAGGTTCCCGTTTTATTGCGTTCATATCCGTTTCTGCGGGTGCTGCCGCTGGCGGTTTCGCCCTTACGGCGAGTCCCTTTTTCAAACGCCAAAAAGGAACCAAAAGGCTGGGCCCCGGCGTTCGGCCCCTCGCTGAGGCTCGGTGTTCCTTCGTTACGGGATTCATCCGGGGGCATCGCCTCCGGTTTGCTTCGCTGCACCTCCTCTCGATGTGTTTGGCTTCGCCAAACGGCGCTACGCGCCCACCCCCGGATAAATCCCTCCACTCAGCCTTCCGATGGGGCCGGCACGTCAAAAGCGGTACTCGAGCTAACGCTCATTGTGTTGAGTGGTGAAAGCCAAAGCCAAAGCCAAAGCAGGTGCGGGATGTGGGCTTTTTAAGACCTGAGTTCACCTCGGTATCTCACGTCGGCGTACCTCTCCCAAACAACGCGGTCAGTCCCCTCTCCCACCGGGAGAGGGTTAGGGTGAGGGCGCTTTTGATTTTGATTTTCCCCGCAGCCAATAAAAAAGCCACCTCCCGGTGGCTTCTCTCTTTGACTGCACTCAGTCGTAAATAACTTTCTTCTTCCAGTCCGCATCAGCCTCGACATCCTTGAGGCCGGCAGTCAGCTGGTTTTCTTCGCCTTCGACCGGGGCGATCTTGTCCATGACCTGGGCGTTGGCGCGGGCCAGGAGTTTTTCCAGGTATTGGAGTTGTTCGGCGTAGATCTGCGGGTCCTGCTGTTTGCGCAGGTATTGCACGCCACGTTCGAAGGCGAGGCGGGCCTGGCCCGGCTGGTTCTGTTGCAGGGCGTGCTGGCCGAGGTTGTTGAAGAACTCGATGTGCAGCAGCACGAGGATGTGGCGTACTTCGCGAATCCAGTGCTTGGCTTCGTTCGGTGGCAGGAAGCCGTCCTGGGCGGCCCGGGTGATCTGGCCGTGGAGGGCTTCGAGGAGGAAGCGCACGTCCTTGGCCTTGGCTTCGGTCTGGATCGGGGCCGGCGGGTTGTTGACCGGAATCGACTCGCCCTGGGCGACGAGGGCGCTCAGTTCGGTGATGCGGGCCTTGGTTGTGGCGCTGGTCTTTTCCAGGTTCAGCAGGCGCTGACAGACGTTCAGTTCCAGGCGGGTCATCAACAGCTTCAGGGCCGGGGTCATGAACTGGCCGGGGAAGGTTTCGGTCAGTTCGCCGCAACGGCGCAGGCGGTCGTTGAGTTCGACCTTGGTACGGGCCTTCTCCAGTTTGGTGTTTTCCACCACATGGTTCATGTAGCCAATGGCGATCAAGATTGCGATCCCGGCTATGACTAGCAGGGTGATCATGAGTGGTGTCACCGGTAAGACCTCTTTATAGGGTTCGCGTGCGAGTGTAGTGGCTTGGCATATAAGAGCCTAGCGCCGCTCGACGGGTTGGATCGGCGAAGCTCAATCTGTATCGGCCGCAGGGCTGCTTATATAAATGCTGGCCCTTGGGGTGCAGATTGCCATCACGTGTGCGGTGGACTATAACGCCTTGGCGAGTGTCGGAATATAGGCGTCAATCGTCGGGCGACGGAAAAGTCCGAATGGGCTCGTAAAGCGGGGCGAAGTCATTGATTTAAATAAATTTATATCAGGGGGTTGACGACCTTCCAATCCATCCATAGAATGCGCGCCACTTGCAGCGTAAAGCACACAGCGATACGAAGCAGGGAGTGAATGTTGTAGTGTGTCCCCTTCGTCTAGTGGCCTAGGACACCGCCCTTTCACGGCGGTAACAGGG